>CAYQPP010000363.1:0-3224 GCA_964419235.1 uncultured Bacteroidales bacterium | reverse complement strand
CCGACAATACACACATATTTAATACATAAAACCGAATGCCCAAAGCGGTATAATATTGCCTATGCCGTACTCAATATCGTCTTTAACGATATATCCGTTTTTGGCATCTTTTATTTGGGTCTGTTTTTTGTTTTTGCCGCCTATTTCAAAAATCATATCATCAATCTGAAAATCAGATTTTTCAGATGAAATTACATTGTGGTTTACAAGGGTTTGGTTAAAGAAAAATGTTTCGCGTATATTCCCTATATTCTGATTATGGCTTGCAATAGCAGTCCCTATATTGGTATTATTCAAATATATTTTTTGAATTTTGCTTAATCCGCGACTCCCTCTGTTATGAGTCATCAATCTGTTAATCATCCCCGCCCGTTCAAGAAAAATCAGATATTCGCCAACTTTATTACGGTGCGCCCCGATATGCTCGCCAAGTTTGGTAACATTTGGTTTAAACGGAACGTTTTGCGCAATAATATATAAAAGTTGTTTTAGTTTTCGTGCCGTAGAAATGTTCATCCCCGTATATGTGGGAATATCAACCTCCATCGTTATATTTATTATGTTTTTTAAACGTTCTAAATAGTTTTCTTCCACAAAAAACGGGTAATAACCTGTTTCAAGGTACTCTTTAAACAGCGGTAAAGGTTTTTCGCTTATCTTTACTTTATGGTTTAATACCTGTTCAAGAGAGTATGTCTTATACTCTTTGCCGGTTTTCATGGCAATAAACTCTCTAAACGACAAACCGTGCATTGTATAATTTATTACCCTGCGGCTTAAATCGGCTTGCCCTTTGTAAATATCAAGAATTGATGAGCCTGTAAATATTACCTGCAACTCAGGTAAAAAGTCATACATCATTTTTATCTCCCTGCTCCAGTCGTAATATTTGTGAATCTCATCAATAATAAGATGCTTGCCTCCGTATTTTACAAAATCTTCGGCAAGGTAAAACAATCTGTTTTCGGTAAAATATATATCATCGGCACTTACAAAAAGTGATTTGTTAATGTCGAGGTTCTTTTTAATGTGCTGTAAAAGTAAGGTGGTTTTTCCTGTCCCCCGCGAGCCCATTATCGAAAACATTCTTGTATCCCAATTAATTTGACGATGCAGATACCTTAAAAATTTTGTTTCTGTCTGTTCAAGCAATACTCCAAACCGCAATCTTAATTCATCCATAATTCTTATTTATGCACTTTATAAAATGCAATGTTACAACAAATTGCAATATAAAACAAGCAAATTATAAATATAATGCACTATATAAAATGCAAATAAAATTATAAATGCACTATAAATAATGCAAAATAATAAAAAAGTGCAACTTTAAAAGTGCAACTTAACAAACCAACACATAAATACCTAATAATTAATAATATACAAGAAGATAAAGTGCACAGGGTTATCCTGCAATAAACCGAACAACCGACGGATTAAACGAAATCCACACCGATTGTCCTTCTTTGTAGCTGTGCTCTTGCAAGGCTTCGGAAGTAACGGCAACATAAAATAATATTCCGCAGTTAACCACAATGTCGTAACCAAACCTTGCAGGTATAATTTCGGTTATTGTGCCCTTAAACTGGTTAATGGCACTTGTGTTTTGTGGCTCGTGGGAGATGAGTATATTTTTTTGCCCAATTAATACCGACCCATTTTTTGCTTTTAGTTTGGTAAATATCTCAAACCATATTTTATCGGTAATTATGGCTTTGGTAGTCTCTTTTGATGGGTTATCTTCTAACACAACTTCGTAAAAATTTTTGATGCCGCCAAAATTTGCAACAAATCTGTTTTTAGGGTGTGTAAAAACTTCGGTAGGCGTTCCGGTTTGCAAAATCTCTCCTTTATGTATAATTGCAATATGCGATGCAAGCGAAATGGCTTCTTCGTAATCGTGTGTTACATGAATAATGGTTTGCCCTTTTTTGTTCAGTTGTCGTAAAATAGTCCTCAATTCGCTTTTTAAGCTTACGTCAATTGACGATAGCGGCTCGTCTAAAAGCAGTATATCGGGGTTTAACGTTAATGTGCGGGCAAGTGCCACCCTCTGTTTTTCGCCTCCCGATAGTGTTTTTGGCGTGCGGTTTAATAAATGGCCTATATTCATCTCATCGGTTAGCTTAATAACCTTTTCTTCAATTACCTCATTTTTTGTTTTGCGGATTTTTAACGGGTATGAAATATTTTGCTTTACCGTTAAGTGTGGAAACAGGGCAAAGTCTTGAAAAACAAGCCCAACCTTTCGTTTTTGTATTGCCATGTTGGTAATATCGGTGTTGTTTAAAGTTATTCTGCCTTTGTTTGGCTTTATCAATCCTGCAATACATTCAAGAATAACAGATTTGCCCGAACCCGAAGCGCCGAGCAGCATAAAATACTCTCCTTTATTAACATTAAATGAGATGTTGTTTATTAAAAACGAATCAAATTCTATATGTAAACCTTCAACTCTTATCATTATGTCTTGAATTTGATATGTACCGTAGTAAAATAAAAAATATCAGGCAAACTGCTATAAAAACAATAGCCACGGGGCGTGCATATTTTAACCCGTATGCGCCAAACCGCTCAAAAATCATTACAGGCGTAATCATAGGGTGGTATGCTACAATAATAACCGCCCCAAATTCGCTCATGCCGCGGGCAAACATCATTATTAGTCCCGACACTATGCTGCGCCAAGCCAAAGGCACCGATATGCTAAAAAAAGTTTTGATAGGCGATGCGCCAAGGTTTAAGGCTGCTTTTTCTAACCTTTCGGGAACTGCCGAAAAACCATCGCGGGCTGCATTAATTAAAAACGGAAGGCTCACAAATGCCATGGCAAGCACAATGCCAGCTACATGCCCCGGAAATTCCAAGCCTATTAACCCACCTGTTTTTCCGATAAAGCCCTGTTTTGATATTACCGTAAGCAGGGCAATGCCTGCCGCTGAGTGCGGAATTACAATGGGCAGGTCGATAATCCCTTGTATCAGTTTTTTGCCTTTGAAATTGTTGCGTGCCAATATGTATGCCAACGGTATGGCAAAAAACGCAAAAATAAAGGTTGCCAATATACTCGACCATAGCGTTAGTGCAATGCTGTCTCTAACCTCGGTGTCAACAAGTGTTTCTGTAATTTCAGAAGGCGAGGAGTGTACCAAAAGGCTTGCCAACGGGGCAATAATAAACAGCAGCACCAAACCGCCGAGAAAAGTAAATAGTAATGATATGCC
>CAYQPP010000362.1:0-3246 GCA_964419235.1 uncultured Bacteroidales bacterium | reverse complement strand
AAATTTGTAATTTTATAATTATGCTGTTTGGCAGACGTTTGCAGCTATGCTATTTTTCTGTCTGCTTAATTTCCTTTCCATTTTCAAAAGTAATCTCTTTTGTTTTGTTGCCATCTTGGTTGTAAAATTTCCAGTTACCATGCTTTTTTCCTTTTAAATACTCTCCGCTGTAAAAAAGTTTTCCGTTTTCATAGTAAACCTTTGTTTTGCCTGTTCTTACTCCGGCAAGAAAATAGCCTTCACTCCATTTTTTTCCGTTTTCAAACCAAAAAATCCACTTCCCGTTTTTTTCACCATTTTCAAAAAGCCCCACATATCTTTTTTGGCCGCTTTTATAGTATTGAATCTCTTTAATAACCTCTTTGTTTTTATTAGATATATTATAAAACGACTCTTTTTTTATAGAGCCGTCGTCATAAATTTCAACCACCTCTTTGTTAAGCTGGCTGCTGCATCCAATAAATAATATATTTATTGCCAGTACTATTTTAAAAAAATTATTATAAATATCCTTTTTCATAATCATTATTGTTTATGATATGCGTTATTATGCCTTTAACAATTTACTACTATTTTTTGTTGGCTAAAACTGATTTAAGATAAAACCAGAAAACGCCCACAAAAATAGTAAAATTGAGCTCAAAATATCGGTATAAAGTAAAACCTTTTTTGAAATTTTACAATCTAACAGTAATAACGAAACAATAATCCTGATAAAGAATTGAATAAATAAAAAGCAGAATATGTGTATTGAATAGCGGTTAAATTGCTCTGCTTTTGAAAAGTTGAAGCGTACAATCTCTGAGAATGCCCGCGATAAGCCAGTGCTAACGGTTGGCTCGGTAGTGAGCGATTTTATAGGGTGTGGAATACCCGATGCCGAAAAAATACCGGAATAGATTATTATTAATAGTATTACCCCTGTAATTATTGCATTCACAATAATGTATGGGTAGTTTTTGTTTTGTTTAAATTTGGTTTTAGAAAACACCCTTTTTATATAACATTTAATCAAAATAATTCCTCGAGGCTTTGCCTCGGGGTTTCATATATTTTCCTCTAATTTTCAGTAGAAATATTTTCATAAAATACTCTGTTATAAGCAATAAGACCTAACAGATTTTGCTAAACTAAGAGAATGTAGATTTATATAATCAGTTGTTAGTCAAGAAAAATTTGTTAAGCCTTGTGCATTTAAGGTAACATGCCGTTTGCCAACGTATGCCACGCCCTTGCTTTGCAGATTAAATGGAAAGCGAAAAGTTTTTATTGCTTTAATTGTCAATTTCAATAACAGTATCATTAACAATATCTTCGCCATTTGTTTCGTCAGCAACTCCCTCCAACTCATCCAAAGCACTCTCTAAATCATCAAGAGAATCCATATCATCAAATTCGTCATAAGTATCATCACTATCAATGTTGTCAAATTCGTCGGCCCACTCAATCAAATTTTCGAAACGGTTTTTAAATACGCTTTTTGAGCCAACAACAAAAACAAGCCACAAAACAGCCACAAATATTGCAATGCCGCCTAACGTAATTCCTGCTATGCCCATTCCTTTGGGCGACTCGGGCAATTTTGCTTTTGTAAGGGCAACAGCTCCGAAAACCACGGCAATTATACCCAATAAAATTGCTGATGTCCCGATACACGGGATTATTGAAAGCAATAGTGCAAAAATACCTATTACCAATCCTGCAATGGCAAATCCTTGTCCGTTATTTTGCTCATCTATTTTATTTTCCATAACAATTATTTTTTTATTTAAAATTAAGAAAATACCATGATATATAAATAAATAACGACTGTTTTTTTAGTTAGTTACATTTGCTGTTTAAATATCTTGAAATTTGAAAGGTTTTTTTTATGTATATAAAACTTGTTTAAGTATTTGGGTTTTAGTCATATCCTCTTGTGTGTACCCGAATCGTTCAGGCGGGCCTGCCCGAATAATTCAGGCGGGCGAGCTCTGCTAAAATTATTGCCTTCCTCGCATAGCTTGCCTCGAATTTATTTCGGTGAGGGTTTTATCCGAAAAAGTATCTATCTTTATGAATAATTAAAAAATTTTAAACAATAAAATTATGAAGAATTTATTTTTTGCTTTAGTAACACTTATAACCTTTTCGGGTACTGTTTTTGGCATATCGCCCTTTTTTAAATTGGCCGAAAAGGTAACACCTTTAAACGAAATGGCCAATGAAATAAAAGATGCCTTAAAAAGTGGCGGGTATGAAATTTTAGGGACGTATAATGTTGGAAACGATGCAAATAAAATGGTTATTGTTTTTACAAACGAGACCATTAAAAAGCTTGCGTTAAGCTATACCGACAGGGGTGGTTTGGCAATAGCGCAAAAAGTTGGGTTGATTCATAAAAATGGTAAAACCACGGTTAGCCTGCTAAACCCTTTGTACATGTTTAATGCCTATTTTCAAGAGGGATTTGATAAAAAAGCAACTGAGCTGAATGCCCAAGCAGATGCTATTAAAAAGGTTTTTAAACAGATGGGGTTTGCGTTTGCGCCTTTTGGCGGCGATGTTAGAACTGACGATTTGCAAGAGTATCAGTATATGATTGGCATGCCTGAATTTACCGACCCTGTAAAACTTGAAACATATGACAGTTTTAATGAAGGGGTAAAAACCATTAGGGAAAACCTTAAGGAAAAAGAGGGGAACACGGTAAAGGTTTATGAGTTGGTTTTTGCCGATAAAAAAATAGCCGTTTTTGGCGTTGGGTTGTTGGATGCCGAAGAGGGGGAGAAGCAATTTTTGTCGATTATAGGTGAAGACCAGTTGGCAGCCATGCCATATGAAATAATTTTAGAGAATACAAAAGCAACCATGCTTCATGGCAGGTATCGTTTTGCGCTTTATTGGCCGGAGCTTACCATGTCAACCTTTACAAAAATTATGAGTACCCCCGGCAATGTTGAGGAGTTTTTAGAGGAAATTGCTGATTAGTTGAAGTTTGCCGAAAAAACCTATAATGGTTGAAATAAGAATGCGAAACTTTAAATTATTAATTTTTGATATAACCAAATCAAGCTATAATTTTATATAAATAACAGCATAGTACTGTTATCATTACATCATGAAATTTGATTAAAGTCTATTTTATAAAATACTTAACCTATCAACTCTTCCGCCCTTACAGGGCTAAATTTCATAAAAACTACATTAAACACAGGGCGTTGCCCTGTTCTAATGTTTTAGAGGCTTTCAGCCTCAAGTCTGCAA
>CAYQPP010000361.1:0-3256 GCA_964419235.1 uncultured Bacteroidales bacterium | reverse complement strand
ATGGAAATCCTAAAAATTTTGTTGTTTTCATGTCTTGTTTTTTTATGTTTATGTTTCTATTTTATAATTAAATATCAACTTGTTTGATTGCGCTCCAATTGATGCCAACACAACGTTATGAGAACGACTCCATGCTTTAGGTTGTGTATTGCGGTATAATCCACTCACACATCCAAACCTCAAACACTCCTGCTGCCAAAAATACTGCTGCCTATACGAACCATGGTACTCCCCTCTTTAATGGCAATTTTATAATCGCCCGACATGCCCATGCTTACCTCTTTAAAATAATCGGCCTTGACAAAAAATGTTTGCTTTAGCTCGGTAAATATACTTTTAAGATTCTTAAATTCCCTTGCAACCTGCTCTTTATCATCGGTATAAGTAGCCATGCCCATAACGCCGCATATTTTAATATTTTTCAGGCTTTCAAATTCCGTATCATTCAAAATATTTTTTGCACTATTTAAGCTAAGCCCGTATTTTGATTCCTCGTCGGCAATATGAAACTCCAACAAACAGTTGATTGTGCGCTTGTTTTTTACGCCCTCTTTATTAATGGTTTGCAACAGTTTAAGGCTATCAACACCATGTATTAATGTTACAAACGAGGAAAAATATTTTACCTGTTTGCTTTGCGGATGCCCAATAAAATGCCATTCGATATCGTTTGGCAGCTCGTCGGCTTTTTGTTTCAGCTCTTGCGGGCGGTTTTCGCCAAAAACCCGATGCCCTGTTTTATAGGCTTCAATAATATAATTGTTTGGTTTGGTTTTTGAAACCGCAACAAGCTTAACCCCATTGGGGATTTGCTGTTTTACCGATAATAATTTTTCAGAAATACTCATTTATTTACTTTTTATAAAACAAAATTAGTTTAATTCCCAATATCCACAAAGCCATCTGATAAGTAAAACACATCCTTTATTTTTGAAAACAAAAAAGGCTGTGCAAAAATACACAGCCTCGATATTTATTTTGTAAAAATTTTTATAATTCGTGAATTACTAAACCCGAGCGCAGCTTTGGCTCAAACCATGTTGTTTTTGGCGGCATAATATTTCCGGTGTCGGCAATATCAATAAGCTGCTGCATAGAAACGGGGTATAAAGCAAAAGCAACTTTCATGTTTCCGCTGTCAACACGTTTCTCAAGCTCGCCCAACCCGCGAATACCACCAACAAACTCAATTTTTGTTGTTGTCCGCAAATCTTTTTCGCCTAAAATATTATCTAATACCAATTTCGACAAAATGGTTACATCCAAAACACCAATAGGGTCGTTATCGTTATAAGTACCCTGTTTGGCATTAAGCTTATACCACTTACCCGACATATACATGCTAAACTCGTGCAATTTGGCGGGGTTATAAATATTGCTCCCCATTTCAGAAACCTCAAAAACCTCTTTAAGCTTTCCCATAAATTCATCTTCGGTATAACCGTTTAAATCTTTACAAACACGGTTATAATCAATAATTTTAAGTTGGTTATCAGGAAAATGGACTGCCATAAAAAAGTTATACTCCTCATCTCCGGTATGATTAGGGTTTGCCAATTTTTTTTCTAAGCCAATACGTGCGGCGGCGGCAGTACGGTGATGCCCGTCGGCAACATAGGTGTAAGGCACCTTGTTTGCAAACAGCTCTTCCAATTTTTTGTTTGTTTCTGTACTGTTAACAGGCCACAAATGGTGCCCAAAGCCATCCTCGGCCACAAAATCATACTCTGCCTTTTCGTTTTTCACTATATTTTCAACAATAGTATCAATTTCAGGAACTGCTTTATACGAGAAAAATACGGGCTCGATATTGGCGTTCAAATAGCGGGTCAATATCATACGGTCGTCCTCTTTATCAGGACGTGTAAGCTCGTGTTTTTTAATAATGCCGTTATTATAATCATCGCAGGCAGCTGCTCCAACAATACCGTATTGAGTACGCCCGTCCATGGTTTGCGCATAAATATAGTACTTAGCTTCGGCATCGGTTTTTAACCAGCCTTTTTCTTTAAACATTGCAAGGTTCTCAACTGCTTTGTTGTAAACCTCATCGGCATGCACATCGGTACCGGCAGGGCAGTCAATTTCGGCTTTTGTTATATGAAGCAGCGATTCGGGCCTGCCTTTGGCCATTTCGGCAGCTTCTTCAGAGTTCATCACATCGTACGGTAAACAAGCCAAGGTGCTTGCTATCTCTTTTGGCGGGCGTAGCCCTTTAAATGGTTTTATAATTGCCATGTTGTTAGTTTTTTTTAATTTACTTTAAATGTTTTGTCGCCATTTTCTAAATATGCAATAATTTGATTTACGCCTGCAATTCCTGCATTAATATTTGCCTCCGATGTTTGTGCACCCATTTTTTTAGGTGTAAAGAAAAACCGACCTTCATATTTTGCCTCAAAATCGGCGGCGCAGTCGGGGGCAATATCCGATATATATTTAAAATCGGCGCGCTCATCCATTAGCTTTAACATACCCTGCTCGTCAATTACCTCTTTGCGGGCGGTATTAACCAATATCCCGCCTTTAGGCATTTTGTTCAGCAAATCAAAGTTTATTGATTTTTTTGTTTTGTCGTTTGCCGGAATATGCAACGAAATATATTGGCATGTTGAGTACAGCTCCTCAACGGTGTCAACAGGTGTTACTCCGTCGGCCTGTATTTTTTCTTTGGCAACAAACGGGTCAAATGCATATACGGCCATACCAAAGCCTTTTGCAATTTCGGCAACATAACGCCCAACATTACCATAAGCATGGATGCCAAGTTTTTTGCCGCGAAGTTCGGTGCCTGCCTTGCCATTATAACCATTGCGAGCCAAATAAACCATCATGCCAAGTGCCAGCTCGGCAACTGCATTTGAATTTTGCCCCGGTGTATTCATGGCTACTACGTTGTTTGCAGTTGCGGCTTCAAGGTCGATATTATCGTAACCAGCACCAGCACGTACAATCACTTTCAGGTTTTTTGCTGCTTCAATTACCTCTTTGGTAGCTTTGTCGCTGCGTATTATCATTGCATCGCAATCGCTCACGGCATTTACTAAATCGGCCTGCTCAGCATATTTTTCAAATACCTCAATTTTATAACCTTTACCTTCGGCAACATCTTTCATTTGCGAAACTGCCGCTGGTGCAAAGGGTTTTTGGGTTGCTATTAATATTTTTTTCATTTTTTTTTAATTTAGAAAGATTGGATTTAGATTGAATGAGATTGAATGAGATTGAATGAGATTGAATGAGATTGAATGAGATT
>CAYQPP010000360.1:0-3272 GCA_964419235.1 uncultured Bacteroidales bacterium | reverse complement strand
ACCGCCCAGAGGGCGGTGTTACGTAGGGAGTACCAAACTGTTAGCTTAAAGGTCAGGAGAGACCTCAAAGTGTCTGCAAGACCTTTGAGCGTCGCAATGGCAGTAAACAGATTTAAGGATTTAACATAAAACGTTTTTTAGGAAATAGACAAAACTTTTTTAACTTGTGGGTTTAAAATGCCTTTTTATGAATATTAAACAAAAGAGGGAGAAACTCTACCATATTATTTTTGAGACCAATACACAGGCAGGCAAAGCTTTTGATGTAATTATTATTATTCTGATATCAATAAGCATTTTAACAGTAATACTCGAAAGCGTAAAAGGCATACAGCAAAATTTTGGATTAATATTCAAATACTTGGAATGGGTTATTACCATTGCTTTTACGCTTGAATATATTGTGCGGTTAATAGTTGTGCGCCACCCCTTTAAGTTTGTGTTCAGCTTTTTTGGCATTATCGACTTTTTGTCGTTTTTGCCGTCATACATTGGGTTATTTGTTGCGGGCACACACGGGTTGATGGTTATTAGGGCTTTAAGGCTGCTCCGTATTTTTAGGGTTTTAAAGCTAAACAGGTATATTAATGAAAGCAATTTATTAATAAGGGCAATGAAGGCCAGCCGGTTTAAGATAAGCATATTTTTGTATGCCGTTATAATGATAATAATAATTATAGGGGCAATAATGTATTTGGTTGAGGGTTCGCAAAATGGATTCGACAGTATTCCGCGGAGTATGTACTGGGTTATTGTAACCATAACCACCGTAGGTTTTGGCGACATTGTTCCACAAACAACGCTTGGGCAGTTTATTGCCAGTTTTATTATGATACTCGGTTATGCAATAATAGCCGTGCCCACCGGCATTGTTACGGTTGAAATTGGTAAGGCAAAAACAACCGTAAAGCAGCAACAATCAATTGTTTGTCCTGAGTGCCTTAAAGAGGGGCATGAAGCCGATGCTAAACACTGCAAATATTGCGGCGGCGTTTTATAAGCCTAATATTAATTTCTCGATAGTTTCAGGATAGTGTTTATACTCCAAAGCATGCACTTTATTGGCAACATCGTTGGCGCTGTCGGTAGGCAAAACCTCGCATGTCTGCTGAAAAATTATACTCCCGTCGTCGTATTTTTCGTTTACTAAATGGATTGTGATGCCGCTCTGTTTTTCGCGATTGGCAACAACAGCCTCGTGTACTTTGTTGCCATACATGCCTTTTCCTCCATATTTTGGAAGTAGTGCAGGATGAATGTTTACTATTTTGTTTGAAAATGCCTCAATAATATTGACCGGTATTAGCCACAAAAAACCTGCTAATACTATATAATCAATTCTGTTTTCTGTTAAAATATTTATAATATCGGTACTGTTGTAAAATTGGCTGCGGTTAAAAGTAAAAGTGTCGATATTCAGCTTTTTTGCCCGCTCTAAAACATAAGCCCCACTATTGTTTGACAACACCAACGATACTTCGATACTATTGCTTTTACTAAAATAGTTTGCAATATTCTCAACATTGGTTCCTGATCCTGAGGCAAATAATGCTATTTTATGCATTTTTAAATATTTGTTTAATTTTTAAAAAGTTTTTGTTTTCTAAAATTTAACAACCCTTTGTTTTACAAAAGCTTTTGTTCATCACCTCCTGATTCATACTCCTCGTCAATTAATAAATTCGGGCTGTGCGATGCCTCAACAGCCAACTGGTCGCACCGCTCATTTTCGGGTATTCCGGCATGACCGGGTACCCATTTGAATTTTATGTTGTGCTTTGGATAAACCAACAAAAAACGCCTCCACAAGTCGGGGTTTTTTTTCTTTTTAAAGCCTTTTTTCTCCCAACCAAAAACCCAGCCTTTTTCAACCGAGTCAATCACATATTTCGAGTCGGAAAAAACAGTTACATCGCTTCCCCTGTTTTTCAAAGCTTCAAGCCCAACTATTACAGCCAATAGCTCCATACGGTTGTTGGTTGTTAACCGATAGCCTTCCGAAATCTCTTTGCGGTGTTGCCCCGATATTAACACTGTACCATACCCCCCCGGCCCCGGGTTCCCCCTTGCAGCCCCGTCGGTGTATAAAATAATTTTTGTTGCCATTGTGTAAAAATAGCGAATTTATTATAATACAGCCTTTAGGCAGAAAAAATAATTCTACTTTTGCATTGGCAAATATTTAAACAGATGAAACCAACCATGTTGGAGATAATTATTTTTTGCACACAAGTAAATGATTATAATACTTAATAACCAACAAGTTACAAATTTATAAACAGATGAAAATAGGGAATATTGAACTTGGGGAACAACCCGTATTTTTTGCACCAATGGAGGATATCAGCGACCCGTCGTTTCGCCGCCTGTGCAAAGAGTATGGTGCCGATATGATGTTTACCGAGTTTGTTTCGTCGGAGGGTTTGATTAGGGATGCCGGCAAAAGTTTGAAAAAACTCGATATTGCCGATTATGAGCGTCCGGTTGGAATTCAGATTTACGGCAAAAACCCCGATGCCATGACCGAGGCTGCCAAACGCTGCGAAGAGGCTAACCCCGACTTAATTGACCTGAATTTCGGCTGTCCGGTAAAAAAAATTGCAGGTAAGGGCGCCGGCGCAGGACTGTTGCAAAATATTCCATTAATGCTCGAAATTACCCGCAAAATTGTTGATGCAGTAAATATTCCGGTAACGGTAAAAACCCGACTTGGCTGGGACGAAACCGACAAGCCTATTGTTGAGCTGGCAAAACAATTGCAAGATTGCGGTATTGCAGGGCTTACAATCCATGGACGTACCCGCAAGCAAATGTATAAAGGCAATGCCGACTGGACTTTGATTGGGCAGGTAAAAAACAACCCCCACATCCATATCCCCATTATTGGGAATGGCGACGTTACCACGCCCGAAATTGCAAAGCAAATGTTTGATAATTATGGTGTTGATGCAATTATGGTTGGGCGCGGCGCAATAGGAAAACCTTGGATATTTAAAGAGATAAAACACTACTTGCAAACCGGCAGGCTGTTGCCCCATATAACCGTTCCTGAAAAGGTTGAGCTGGCAAAAAGGCACCTTAAATACTCACTTGAGTGGAAGGGCGATATTACCGGCGTGTTTGAAATGCGGCAGCATTTTTCGAACTATTTTAAGGGTTTATACAATTTTAAAAGCACACGCATTAGGCTGGTAACCGAGACTAACCCCGAGGTTATTGTACAAATTTTAGATGAAATTGCCGATAAATGGAGCGATATGTAATAAAACAAG
>CAYQPP010000359.1:0-3274 GCA_964419235.1 uncultured Bacteroidales bacterium | reverse complement strand
TTTAATGGTTTAGTGTATATAGTTAAAGATAAAGAACCTGTCGGCAAAACTCTTGCAAACATAAATATATGTGTATATAATTGGCATGCTGACTATCAGCATCCCTTTGATTATTATGAAGCACGTATTTTTACTATGGATTACGGGGTACGTGTTGAAAATATTGCTGAGCACCATCTTGATTATCCTCGACCATTATAAATACTATTTTGAGGGCTTCTGAAAAGAAGCCCTCTATTAACAAATAGATAAAAACATACAGTCATGAAAAAAATAATATTTGCATTATTGTTAATACCATTGTTTGCAAGCCCTCAAACATTTGAGCGTATAATAGACCTTGATGCAACAGTTTATACAAGAAATTTGCTTGAAACAGAGTATGGATACTTGATATCGGCAAATTTTGCAGAGAACGGGCATTCTGAACAAACCCCACACTTAATAATGCTTGATAAAAAGGGTGAGATTATTAAAATTGTAAAATATGATTGTTATTATAAGCAATCTATTATTGAGTTATGGAGAATAAACGATTCCACTTATGGGGCAATTAGTTATTGTGCCGAAAGTGCTGAATCGGTTTTAAAAATTATTTACCAACAGTTAAACGGCAATTTAAAAATAACATTTAGTAATGAATACGTTACCAAAAACCATTGGGATAAAATAAAAGAGATTAAATCGGATATTCATATAAATAGTGATAAAAGTATAATATTTCAGCTTACCATAAACTCAAATACCGAAGGGGGTTATTATTTTTTAAAATATAATAGCAACGGAGCCTTAGTTAAAAGCAATCATGTACTTGCACATGCAGCTTGGGGTTCAGGCATTACAACAAACCATAACTCGGGGTATCTGTTTTTTGATTATAATTTAGGGTTTGAGTTAGACAGTAACTTAATGGTTGTTGATGAGTTTACACCAAATAATCTTAAAGATTTGATGATTTCTGAACCGATATGGGAAAACGACTCTATTTTAACCTTTAGCAGCCCATATAATTTTACTACCGTTAATTATGAAATGGGGCTTTGTCGTACCAAATGGGGCAAAGATGTTATTGAAGAAAAACGGTTTGCTGCTATTGAGCCAATGGAAATTCCAGGTCAGTGGAAAAGTATTGACACATCCGGCAACAGTTTTTATATGGCGGCAAAAACTCATTTTGGTGGGTTTGGTGAAGGCTATTATCTTATTAACAATAAAATTAGAATAATAAAAGTAAATAAAGATTTTAGTATAAAATGGGATAAAACATACTGTGAAAATACCGGATTCAACCGTATAATTTATTTAACAGCAACCCGTGACGGCGGGTGTATTGTTATGGGTGCACGTTATAATTCCGAGGTGCCCGATAGAATGTTGGATTTAATATACCTGCTTAAAGTTGATTCGCTTGGCAATTATAACACAACCGATATTGTTGAAACAGAGTTGCCTCAAAATAACATTAGCCTTTACCCTAACCCGGGTAACGGCACAATAAATTTAAAAATACCCGCCGGCAACAGCAAAACGGCAGTGTTTAACCTATATACCACTACAGGCAAAAAAGTACTAACAAAACAGGTTAACGCAATACAAACAACAATAACAACTGGGTATTTATCAACGGGCATGTATGTTTATGAGCTGTGCCAAAACGGTATGATAATAAATCGGGGCAAATGGGTTAAGCAGTAAAATTATTTTGAACTATTTTTTTTGTCGGTGGAATACTGTATTTTTATAGCTAAACTATTACTCAATGATAAAACCCCCAACGCTTAAAAATGGCGATACGGTTGGTATTGTTGCCCCTGCCGGATGGATTTTGCAAGATAAATACCGGCCTATAATTCAAATTATTGAAAACAGAGGCTATAAGGTTTTGCGCGGCACTACTACTTATAAAGAGCATGGCCCTTTTGCAGGGACCGACGGAGAGCGTTTAATCGATATGCAAGCCATGTTGGACAACCCCGTTTTAAAAGCTGTATTTTGTTTGCGCGGGGGTTATGGCACTATTAGGATAATTGACAAACTTGATTTTACAGAGTTTAAAAAATCTCCTAAATGGATAATTGGTTTTAGCGATATTACTATTTTGCATAACAAACTGCACCTGCTTGGAATTGCTTCGATACACGGGCAAATGCCCCTGAATTTTGTTGATAGGACAAGTAATAAAGGGTTAGATGAACTATTTGCAACGCTAAACGGGAAAACATTAAATTACAGTATTGAACCAAATTTATTGAACAGGCAAGGAGAGGCAAAAGCCCAAATTGTTGGTGGCAATGTTGCTATTTTAAGTAGTTTGGTGGGTACGCCGTTTGACATTGATACCGACGGCAAAATTCTGTTTATTGAAGAGGTTGGCGAATACCTTTACAGGTTTGACCGCTTTATGCATCATTTAAAATTAAGTGGAAAACTTGCTAAACTGAAAGGTTTAATTGTAGGAGGTTTAACAAATATGAAAGATAACAGCATTGCATTTGGGCAATCGGACGAGCAGATTATTGCCGATTTGACGACCGAATATAGTTACCCCGTGTGTTTTGCTTTTCCGGCAGGACATATTAAAGAAAACTATCCGTTAATGCTTGGAGCAGAAGCAGAGTTAAAAGTTTCAAATACAGGGGTTAGCCTTAACTATAAATAGTACTGTCTGTAAATTGACTTAAACCTAAATTGAGCGATTCTAAACTTTTTTATCCGGAATCACTCAATTTAGGTTAAAACAGATTTATGATTGGAGATTAACGATTTTTGATTTAAGAAGTATTTGGGTATCAAGTAAATCAAAAGAATTAACTTTATTGACATATAACTAAACAGATACCATGGGCAAGCATAACGAAACGGGGCGAGAGGGCGAAAAAACGGCACTGCACTACCTTATAAAAAAGGGTTATAAAATTTTAGAGGTTAATTGGTTATATAACCGTAAAGAGATTGATATTATAACGCAAAAAGGCAATAAAATGGTTTTTGTTGAGGTAAAAACTCGGGCATCTACGGCGTTTGAGCTTCCGCAAGAGGCAGTAACCAAAAAAAAGATGAGGAATTTGGTGTATGCCGCCGATGCGTACCTGCAAATAAACAGTATTGAGCTTGAGAGCCGTTTTGATATTGTTACCGTTTTGGCCGATGGCACGTATAAAATTTTAGAGCATATCGAGGATGCATTTAAACCCAATGAATTGCTTTAATGCACATCAATAAAAATCTTAAAGTTGGCGTAATACCCCAAAGCAAAGCCTCGAGGAATTTTTTT
>CAYQPP010000358.1:0-3320 GCA_964419235.1 uncultured Bacteroidales bacterium | reverse complement strand
TGCTTATGTTAAATTGTTTTTTGGTTTTTTCTTGATAAAGAGAACCAAAAATCAACTACACGAAACAGATATGCCGTATATTGAGGATTGTGACGCTTTAAGGTCAGTAATTATAGAAGTTTTATTAGTTTTGGATTTACTTGGCATAGAAATAGATTCCAAGCTAACTATCAGTAATTTAATAAGTTATTCTGATAAATTTAATTTCATTAAAAAATACCGGCGAATTACCAAATATTTATAAATTAGCATCTTAATATGAAGTGCTAAACTTTGATAAAACTAATAATATGTTCTAAAAGGGTTTTATATAACCAAAAAATTTCAGAATTTTAACCAAAATAAAAATATACAGCAATGAAAAGTTTAACAGCAATAATTTTGGTTCTCTTATCGCTATCGGCAAATAGCCAATCGCACCGCGATTCGCTTGATATTTTGCATTATACGTTAAATGTCGATATATCAAATATTGGCTCGTCGCATATTACAGGGTGTGCCGAACTGCAGGCACAAACACAGTTTGATATATCAAATATTTACCTTGATTTGTTTAAGTTAACGGTTGATTCGGCATTTGTTGACGATACCAAAATTGAATTTGTGCAAAACGACACTTTGCTTACACTGCAAAATTGGTCAGCAAATACAGGCAGTGTTTTGAACATAAAAGTTTATTACGGCGGCAACCCGAAAAAAGACCCCGATTGGGGCGGTTTTTTCTTTACCAACGGCATAGCTTTTAACATGGGGGTTGGCATGGGCGATTACCCACACAGCATTGGCAGGTACTGGTATCCGTGTTTAGACAGCTTTACCGATAAGGCCACATACGATTTTTATATTAAAACAAGCGAACAAAACAATGCGGTTTGCGGTGGTATTTTTATTGATAAAACCATTGACTCCGACAATAAACCCATTTACCATTGGAAACTTAACCAGCCTATTCCAACATATTTAAGCTCGGTGGCAGTTGGCCCGTTTATAAAAATAAGCGACACCTACGCAGGAATTGCAAAAGACATACCTATTGAGATTTATGCATTATCAAGCGATTCGGCAGCAGCCGTTAACACATTCTCAAAATTAAAAGAGACGGCGGCTACCTATGAAAACCTTTTTGGCCCTTACGAATGGGACAGGATAGGTTATGTGGTTGTGCCATTTGGCAGCGGAGCCATGGAGCACGCAACAAACATAGCATACCCTCAAAACTCGTTAACGGGCAGTTTGGCAAACAGAACCCTTGCCGCCCACGAATTTTCGCATAGTTGGTTTGGCAATCAGGTTACTACGGCAACATCAGAAGATATGTGGCTAAACGAAGGCTGGGCTACATATTGCGAAGTGCTTTTTAAAGAGTTTGTATATTCAAAAGAAACAGCCATGAACCAAGTGCTGTCAAACCATGTTTTTGTTGTAAAAAACGCCCACAATGCCGATGGCGGCTACTACCCGTTAAACCAAATACCGCATAACATTACTTACGGAAAAACCGTTTACGACAAAGGCGGCGACGTGGTGCACTCATTGCGCGGATATCTTGGCGACAGCCTGTTTTTTAAAGGCGTTAAATACTTTTTACAAGAAAAAAAATATGGAAATAACACATCGCATGAGTTAGAATCACTTTTAACAGAGGGCACAGGCGTTGACATGTCGGGCTTTTTTAACAATTGGGTATATCAAACCGGTTTACCGCACTATTCTGTCGATTCGTTTTTTACAAACGGCTCGCAGGTTACTGTTGCCCTACGCCAAAAACTAAACCACCGCGAAAATTACGGAACAAAACACAGGGTGCCTATTTCATTAATAGATAATAGTTGGAACCAATTTGACACGGTACTGCAATTTGACGGGCAAGGCCAATCGATAACCTTTGCCAGCCCAATAAATGCCAAAGTACTGTTTATTGATTATAACCACACCCTTAACGATGCAACCACACACGATGTTAAGGCTATTACACAAACCGGTTACGAGACATTCAACAATTGCGATTTTAAGCTTAACACCAAAACTATTCAAGACTCGGCACTTGTGCAAGTTATATATAATTTTGTACTGCCCGACCCGTTTAAACATGATATGCCCGGTGTTGTTGTGTCAAACTACCATTACTGGAAAATTGAGGCACTTGTACCAAATGAGTTTAAGGCCAACGGCATATTTTCATATACACGTTCGCAAAATACAAACCCCGACAACGGTTATACCATTGGCGATAATGATACAATAGTGCTTTTATACCGCAAAAATGCAGCATACGACTGGGTAATTGTTAAAAAAGGCGGACGGGCAAATTTGCCTATTGGTTATATAACCCGCAAAAACATACGCTCAGGTGAATATGCATTAGGCTATTGGGATGGTGTTACTCCTGTTGGTATTTCTGAAAACTCTGTAATAAAAAACCTGCCTACTATTTTCCCAAATCCGGCAAAAAATTTATTACACCTTAAATGGGCACACCAATTTACGGGGCCAATAACTATTTTTGACCTAACCGGAAGAACGGTATATTCAAAAAAATACTCAAAAGTCGATTCAATCTCAATACAGTTAAACTCTTATCAAAAAGGCATCTATTATATTTCGTTTAATAACAGCAAAACCGATACTAAAAAAATTGTTATTCAATAATATAAAAAACAGCTTAGGTTTTAATCAATATTTTAGAAATATAAAAGATGCAGCGTTTTAATGAGTCGGTAAATCAGTATATTTTAGATCACACAACAGAGCCTGACAGTTTGCTGCAACAATTAGAACGCCAAACATATTTGAAGGTGCTTCGCCCGCAAATGGTTTCGGGTACTCTACAAGGCAAAATACTCGAAATGATTAGTTGTATGATTCAGCCCAACAATATTTTAGAGTTAGGCACATTTACAGGCTACTCGGCGCTTTGCCTCGCAAAAGGACTGAAAACAGACGGCAAATTAATAACAATTGATATTAATGACGAGCTTGAAGAGTTTGCCCAATCATTTTTTAACCGCAGCCCTTATGGCAAACAGATAGAATTTTTAAAGGGCGACGCACGAAAAATAATTCCTAAGCTAAACGAAACCTTTGACCTTGTTTTTATTGATGCCGACAAAAGGCAATACCCCGAATACTATAAACTGGTTTTTGAAAAAATAAGGCCCGGCGGTTTTATTGTTGCCGATGATGTTTTATGGTATGGCAAAATTAACGAGCCAATACCCGACAACGACAAATATACCAAAGGACTTATTGAATTCAACAATATTGTACATGACGACCCGCGCGTTGAGAATGTTATTTTTCCGGTTCGCGACGGACTAATG
>CAYQPP010000357.1:0-3336 GCA_964419235.1 uncultured Bacteroidales bacterium | reverse complement strand
AACTAAATGGTTTTCCGTTGCAAAAAAGAGGAATAATATTACTTTTGTGCCATAAAACAATATTTTATAACATGTTGCCAAAATTTTTAATAGCTGATAACAGCCAAGAGCAACCAAACAGATTGTTTGTTGTTCATACACAAACGCCTCGGTTTATACTTGAAGGTAGCGATGACGATTTTTCAGAAGATCAGATAATGAATTGGATAGACAAGCCCTCTCTTTCTGAGGAAGAGATAGAACAACTAATTAATAATGCTGAAGATTTTCTTGATACGGAGCTATCAAACCAAGAGGATTTATATGACGATATGGTAAACGAGGATACAGATTAATCCCCCCTACTATTTGCCATAACCCACAACAGATTTAAGGTTTCGGAATAAACAAATCCGTTTATCTATTTAACGAAACATAATAATAATTAACTCCTGCAAACAACGGGATAAAGAGTAAATAATGGATATGAAAGATGCAGTAGCAATTTTATGCGCAGGTGGACCGGCACCGGGAATAAATACGGTAATTAGTTCAGTAACCAAAATATTTTTGCAAAATGGTTACGATGTATTGGGAATTCACGGCGGTTATAAAAGCCTGTTGGCTGACGAGCCTGAGTTTGACTACCTTGATTTTGAATTTGCCGATTTAATTTATAGCCGAGGAGGTTCGGCACTGAAAATGAGCCGCTACAAACCCAAAGATGATGAGTTTAATGATGACTTTTTCAGAAAAAACAGAGTAAAACTACTTGTTACCATTGGCGGCGACGATACCGCCTCAACAGCAAACAGACTATCGAAATACTTAAAGGGCAAAAAGTTAAACATATCAAATATTCATGTACCTAAAACCATCGACAATGATTTGCCGCTTGACGAAGGAACGCCGACATTTGGCTACCATTCGGCAAAAGAGGAGGGTGTTAGGTTAGCCACAACAATTTACGAAGATGCGCGCACAAGCGGAAACTGGTTTGTTGTTTCGGCCATGGGACGCGAAGCAGGCCATTTGGCTTTTGGTATTGGTACGGCGTGCCACTACCCTATGATTATTATTCCTGAAATGTTTAACAAAACCAAAATAAGCTTTGATAAAATTACCAAACTGGTTATTTCATCAATGGTTAAGCGCAGGATAATGGGCATTGACTACGGTGTAGCTATTATTAGCGAAGGGGTATTCCATTTTATGAGCGAAGAAGAAGTTATTAATACCGGCATAAATTTTACTTTTGATGAGCATGGGCACCCTGAACTGGGCAATGTAAGCAAATCGCATATTTTTAACATGCTTACCCAGCAGGAGTTAAAAAACCACCGTATTGTAATTAAAAGCCGCCCCAACGAACTTGGCTACGAATTGCGCTGCTGCCGCCCCGTGGCTTACGACTTAAATTATGCAACCCGCTTAGGACTTGGAGTACACACCCTTTTTAAAAATGGCAACACGGGGTGCGTTGTTACAATTGCACGCAATGGCGATGTTAAGCCCCTGTTTTTAAAAGATGTAGAGGATGAAGATGGTAAGGTAATGCCGCGCTTAGTAAATGTTGAAACCGAAAAAGTACAGCTTATTTTCGACAACAACCTGCACTACATAACCAAAGCCGATTACAACGCCGCAAAAAAATACGTGAAAAATCCTGAAGAGTTTGACTTTAAGAAAATACTTAACTGGGAATAAACTTTTTATATTACTAATGAATAGGGTGTTATGCATATTAAGCTAACACCCTGTTTCAATCGGATAAAAAACAACAAGGCTTACCTGCTTTCTCCAATAATTTTCATTGCCTCCGCAATTTTCTCATCCATTGGCAGCGTACCATCAAGCCAGTTAATTTTAAAGCCTTCGCGCTCCATTTTCCTGAACCATGTCATTTGCCTTTTCGAGAATTGGTGAATTGCAACGTTGAGTTTGTCAACCATTGCGTTATAGCTCAACTCTTTATTTAAAAAACGGGTAATAAATTTATACTCCAAACCATAATATATAAGCGTTTCGGGAGGTATCCCATTTTTTAGCAAACCCTCAACCTCATCAATCATACCCTCGCGTAAACGCTGTTTTAAACGTTGGGTTATTCTATCTTTTACGGCCTGCCGCTCTAACTTAATCCCAAAAATCAAAGGCTTAATTGTCGGAAACGCAAAGTCGATATCTGAATTATCGTGATAATAGGCAGCGATTTCGATAGCCCGAACCGCCCTTTTTTTTGTGTCAACATCGGTTCGGTTATGCGTTTTTTTATACAATGCCAACTTTGCCGACAGCTCCTCTAACGAACAAGACTCCAACTCGTCTCTAAGTTTTTGGTTTATAGGCACATTAATTAATTTATACCCTTTTAGCACAGCATCAATATACATGCCCGAGCCACCGCACAAAACAGGCAGTTTATTCTGTTCTTTTAATTTATTGTAAACCTGCAAAAAATCCGACTGGTACTCAAACACATTATACTTTTCGCCCGCATCAACAATATCAACCAAATGATAAGCAACATTAAAACCTGCAACTGTATAATCTTCAATATCTTTGCCGGTACCAATATCCATGCCTCGGTAAACCTGACGCGAATCGGCGCTAATAACTTCGGCATCAATAATTTTACACAAATTAGCCGCAAATTGCGTTTTGCCGGTTGCCGTTGGTCCCAATACCGTAATCAAATCAATTTTTGACGATTCCATAAATGATTAAAATTCGATAATAATTGTAAAAATAAACTATTTTTGTGTTATAAATTTTAAATAATGAATATTGGAAAATTTATTAAACGGCTTAAATGCATATTGATTGAACCCCAAAGGGAATTTATAAGAATTTCGCACGAGCAAAAAAAGCCCGTCAAGGTATTTGTTGAATATGTTTTGCCCTTTTTAATACTTTATGCCATTGCCGCCTATTTAGGGAAAATTGTTTTTAGCCCCGCAACTTTTAATGTTGGCACAGGCATAATTTTAAAAAGTATTTTACTGATGCTAATGGTAATTGGAATTGGAATTTACCTTATACCTTTGTTAATTAATGAGTTATTGCCTCTTTTTAACACAAAAAAAGATAACGGCAAAACATTTACACTAATTGCCTACACGCTTACGCCGGTATATATTGCATTAATCCTATCGGGGTTAATTCCAAACCTATCGGCGGTATTTTACTTTATAGGATTTTACTCAATTATTCTGTTTTGGATAGCCGTGTCGGCAATTATTAACATAAAGATGGAACGCCGCCAAATTTTTGTTTTTGTGAATATAATACTCATTGCATTGGTGTTTTTTATTATCAGAATAGTTTTGGGCGCAATATTTTCGCTTTAGCTTAACA
>CAYQPP010000356.1:0-3337 GCA_964419235.1 uncultured Bacteroidales bacterium | reverse complement strand
TGTTTGTAAAAACTACCGATGCAGGCAGAAGTATTTTAATAGGAAATTATCGTGGGAACCCTTCATATAATTTTGAAATACACTCCAGTAATGGCGGTGGGGTAATTAAAACTTATTTAAATGGCACTGGTTTTACCGACGACCAATCAATAGCCGACGGCAATTGGCACCATGTTGCTACCGTTGTCGATTTTGATAACGATTTTGTGAAAATGTATATCGATGGAGTTGAGTCTTATTCTAAATCGAATACGGTTAATCCATTTTCGGTAACCCGAAGTTTAATACTGGCAAAAGACCTGCGTAATGGTTCACTCTATTTGGATGGCAATATTGATGAAGTGCGTATATGGAACTATGCTCGTTCGGAAGATAGTATAAACACCCATATGAGAACTTCGTACTCAGGCAACGAAACAGGGCTAATAGCATATTACAACTTTGATGAAACTGCTTGTTCCGACACACTAACCGATTTAGCATCGAACAACACCGGCACTTTAGTGCACGAACCTTTTTGGATAAATTCTCAAGGTGAAGCATCCGCTCCTAAAGATGTTAATATAACCGATATAACACAATCTTCTTTTAAAGTAAACTGGAGTGCCTCCGATTATGGAACGGCTACATCATATGTTGTGGAGATTGATGATAACGAAGATTTTTCATCGCCTTTAATAAATGTGAGAGGTATAAACAATTTATATTACGATGCAAAAGGTTTAACTTACGGAAAAACATATTACTGCAGGGTTAAAGCCGGCAACACAAATAATGAAATATATTCATGTCCTGTTGTGTCTGTTACCCTTATAACCTATGCTCCTACTGCAAACGAAGCTTCCGACATTACTTTTACAAGCTTTTTGGCAAGTTGGGATGTTGTTGCTGCCGATAAATACCTTATAGACGTTTCGACAGAATCTGATTTTTCAAGTTTTGTGTTAGAGAATCATGATATAGGTAATGTATTAAGCTATTCTGTAACAAACTTATCATCCGGCGCCGACTATTACTACAGGGTTAGAGCAGTAAACGGAACTGATATCACAAATTATAGCAATACAATATCGGTTGAACTTTATGCTCATTCCCATGGTAATACTTTAGCTTTTGACGGAGTTGATGACTATGTAGATTGTGGTTCTGATATTGACCTTTCAAACAAATCGTTCTCTGTTAGCTTTTGGGCAAAAAGAGATGGTAACAATTATGATGATTATATCATAGGCCAAGGTATTTCCGGAACAAACCAAGGGCTACATATAGGTTTTCGAAGTAGCAATTATTTTACATTTGCTTTTCATGCAAATGATTTGAATACTCCTCAAACTTATACCGACAACAATTGGCACCATTGGGTTTGTGTTTATGATAATAGTGCTAATACAAAACAAATTTACAGAGATACCGTTCTTATTGCTACCCAAAACAATTCTAATGCTTATCAATATTCAGGTGCAGGGCACTTACAAATAGCAAGTGTTCCGTTTTGGAATAATAATACTAAATTAAAAGGTTTAGTTGATGAAGTGGGAATTTGGAATACCGTTTTAACTGCACAAGATGTTAAAAACATTATGAAAGCTTCGCCTATAGGTAACGAAGCAGGGTTAATAGCCTATTATGATTTTAACGAAACAGCATGCTCTGATACCCTTACCGACTTAACATCAAACAACAATACAGGTAACCTGATAAACGAACCTGTAAGGATAAATTCTTTGAGCGAATTATCGACACCAATAAATATTAACATAACAAATATGGTAAGTAGCTCCTTTAAAATTAACTGGAGTGCCCCCAACTTTGGAACAGCTACATCATATACCGTTCAAGTTGATGATAACCAAGATTTTTCATCGCCTTTGGTTGATGCATCAGGCATAACGGATATGTTTTATAATGCAACCGGATTTTCGTATGGAAACACATACTACTATCGAGTAAAATCGGTTAATGATAATGGTGGAATTTACTCATGCCCTTCTTCTATAACAATAGAAGTTGCTACGCCTAATGCATTATCTGCCACCAATATAACAGATTTAAGTTTTTCTGCCAACTGGGATGAGGTTGCTGCCGACAAATACCTTATAGACGTATCGTTAGAGTCAAATTTTTCAACTTTTGTATTAGAAAAACACGATGTTGGCGACACAACAAATTATTCGGTAACAGAATTATCATCAGGTAGAAAATACTATTATAGAGTTGCTGCAATTAAGGGTACCGACACAACTAATTATAGCAATACCATATCGGTTAAAACATCTGTAATTGCAGATGGCAACTCTATAAAGTTAGACGGATCTGATGACTATGTGCAATTTACGACAGTTGCCTCCGGAACATTAACCGATGCAACATTCGAACTGTTTTATTATGCCGATGCTATTTCAGATTGGCAACGGATATTTGATTTTGGAAAAGCTCAAGCTCAAAATATTTTCTTAACAGCAAGCCCGAGTGATAATCGTTTACACCCCCGTTTTGTAATTAATTTAGGAGCAGGCGAACAACGGATTAATTCATCGATGGGAATAAATACAGGCGAATGGTATCATATTGCCGTAACCCTTAAGGCTGATACAGGCAGAATGTATATAAACGATGTTCTTGTGGGTGAAAATACAGGTTTTACCCTTAATCCTGTCGATTTGGGTGCTACTCAATACAATTATTTGGGCAAATCACAATATCCCGATCCGTTGTTGAACGGCAAAATAAGCAAATTCAGAATTTGGAACTATGCCCGTCCGGCAGATAGCATAAAAACAAATATGAATACTACTTATACAGGTAACGAAACAGGATTAGCGGCTTGTTATAATTTTAATGAACCAGCATGCTCCGACACTATTACCGATATAACATCAAACAACAATACCGGAAATTTAATAAACGAACCTATATGGGTAAGCTCAAAAGGAGAAGTATCAGCACCGAAAAATATTAACGTTACAAATATTACGTCAACCACGTTTAAAGTAAATTGGGATGCCCCCGATTACGGAACAGCCACATCATATGCCGTTCAGGTTGACGACAACCAAAATTTTTCGTCGCCTATTATTGATGCATCAGAAATAACCGATTTATATTATAACGCAACCGAACTTACATACGGAAACACATACTACTGTCGAGTAAAATCGGTTAATAATAATGAAGGGATCTACTCATGCCCCACTTCTGTAACAATAGAAGTTGCTACACCTAATGCTTTATCTGCTACTAATGTAGATACTACAAGTTTTACAGCCAATTGGGAATCTGTTATTGCCGACAAATACCTTATAGATGTATCGACAGAATCTGATTTCTCAACTTTTGT
>CAYQPP010000355.1:0-3355 GCA_964419235.1 uncultured Bacteroidales bacterium | reverse complement strand
AAGTTTGTTTATGTGTTGGAATAATAAATAGTGAATTTGGCATTATCAAAGAAACCACCTGAAAAGGAGGTAGTTTTTAAAGAGGCACTAAATATCCCGAAAAGGCAAAAGCAATTCCAATTATTCTATTAAGCAACTTGTAAGTTTTGCATAAATCATGTAGGTTTGTCAACACTCAATAATATAATATGGATTTTAGCAGTATTATAGGACAACAAAACATTAAATCGCACTTAATAAAAACTGTTGAGCAGAACAGAATAAGCCACGCCCAGCTTTTTCTCGGCAACGAAGGATATGGCGGCCTGCCGTTGGCTTTGGCATATGCAAAATATATAATGTGCACTAATAAAAATGGCGATAACAGTTGTGGAGAGTGTCCATCGTGTCGAAAAATTGCAAAATATGAACACCCCGACCTACATTTTGTTTTTCCGGTTGTAGCGCCAAAAAACGGTAAAAAACCTGTAAGCGACTCATTTATAAAAGAGTGGAGACAGTTTTTGCTGTCGAATCCGTATGGCACATATAATAACTGGCTTAATTACTTAGATGCCGAAAACAAGCAAGCAATTATAAGGGTTGACGAGGGCAAGGAAATCCTCAAAAAGCTCAATATGAAATCGTTTGAGTCGGAGTATAAAGTAATGGTTATTTGGTTTCCTGAAAAAATGAATAACGAAACATCAAACAAACTGTTAAAGCTTATTGAGGAGCCCCCCCCAAAAACCCTGTTTTTTTTGGTAGCACAAAATTCACAATTTATTATCAGCACAATACTTTCGCGAACACAATTAATTAAAATAAACCGAATAACCGAAGATGATTTATTTATTGGTTTAAAACAGATACATAAATTAGATGATGAAAAGGCTCGCCAAATAAGCCGCTTAAGCGAGGGCGATTATACTATGGCAAAAGAGTATATTGAGTCGTCGGTTGATACCAAATTTAATTTTGACCAATTTGTACTTATGATGAGGCTGAGCTATACAGGCAAAATGGTTGAGCTTATAAAATGGGTAAATGAGATAGCAGCCGCAGGGCGCGAAAAGCAGAAAGCTTTTCTTGCTTACAGCCTGCGCATGGTTCGCGAAAACCTTGTAATAAACCAAAACCAAAAGGAACTGTCGCGCATGTCGGCCGATGAGGGTGGTTTTGCCGAGAAATTCTCAAATTTTATACACTCTGCCAACGCACCTTATTTGAGCAGTGAGCTCGACAGGGCTTTTTTGCATATATCGCGCAATGCAAACGCCAAAGTGGTTTTTCTTGATTTGTGCATTAAACTGAACAAGTTTTTGAAAATGTAGAATCATTCCTGCTTTTTCTCTAACCCCATCGAGTTTAAGTGTTTATAAATTAATGCATAAAATGCCTCTTTTGTTATTGGTTTTGAGATAAAATCATTGCAACCATACTTAACAGCTTTTATTTTATCCTCTTTTGACGAGTATGCCGTTTGGGCTATTATTATTAAATTAGATCGAAATCTTCGTATCTGTTTGGTAGCCTCATAGCCATCTAACACAGGCATTTTTAAATCCATTAAAACAATATCTATTTCGGGTTTGGTTTTGCAGATATCAACCGCTTCTTTTCCGTTTTTTACATATAGAATAGAGCAGTTAAACTCCCTCTCAAGCAGAGTTTTAAAATACAAATAGTTTGCGTCTTCATCTTCAACAATTAATATTGTAAATGCTGTATTAACTATGTCAGAATTTAATTTAAAACCATTTAACACCTCATTTTTTTCAACCGAAAGTTCAGAAGTTTCAACACTATTGCCTACCGGTTTATATGGTATTTCAACAAAAAACACTGTTCCCCTTTTTTTATTGGGCGGTAAGTTTTCGGTTTCTGAATAAAAAGATATTTTTCCGCCAAGCAGTTCAATGTTTTCTTTTGCAATTGAAAGACCAAGCCCCAAGCCACCGTATTTTCGCGATAACGCATTGCTCTCTTGCGAGAAACGGTTAAAAATAATCTCTTTTTTGTCGGCTGCTATACCTATTCCGGTATCATTAACATAAAAAAGTATTTTTTTATGTTGCTTTTCGTTAGCATTATGTACCAATTTATATCCAAGCCCAACAGTTCCCGTATTTGTAAATTTTAAGGCATTGTCAATTAATTTGCTAAATATTTTATTTAATTTGTTTTTATCGGTAAACACCATGCTGTTTATATCAGAGAGCCCTTTAATAATATTAAACTGAATGTTTTTCTGTTTTGCTTTAATAATAAAATCGGCTTGTAAACCGGTTATTAAATTATTTAGCGACACTTCATTCTCAACAACTTTAACCTGTTTTGTCCCAAGCCTTGATATCTCTATTATATCATCAATAATTTTTAATAGTTGACTGCCGCTATCATTTATAATATCAATATAATTATCGCGGTCGTCAATACTTAACTCCGATATATTTAAAAGTTGCGAAAAGCCCATTATACCATTTAAGGGTGTTCTAACCTCATGCGACATGTTGTTTAAAAACTCGGTTTTAAGGCGGTCGCTCTCCTCGGCTTTTTCTTTTGCAATAATAAGTTCGTTATTGCTCTTTTTTAATGCATCCGATGTTGCCATAAGCTCTTCGTTTGTGGCTCGTATCTCTTCTTCTGATGCCAAAAGCTCCTGATTTTTTATTATTAACTTCTCTTCGGCTTGTTTGCGTAAACTAATATCTCTAATAGCTGCTACCCTAAATGTTTTATTGTTGCCAAGTTCAACATTTCGAGTTTCTAACTCAACATGAAACAGCTCTCCACCCTTTTTAATTCCAACTACTTCATAAGGTAAAGTATAGTTCTTTTTAATATTTTTATAAATAGTGTTGTGGTAATTTTTATGAAAGAATAACTCTGTAGTGTTTTTGCCAATTATTTCATCAGTAGTATATTTAAACATTTTTGCCAACGAAAGGTTAATGTCAACGGCAACTCCATTGTCGTGAATAATAATGCCTTCAAAAGTAAGGTCTGATAATTGTTTAAATTTTGCTTTACTATCATCAGATTCTTTTATGGCGTTTATAAGCTCTTTGTTAGTCTGCCGTAGGGCGCTGGTTGTTACCAACAGCTCTTCGTTTGATGCCCTAATCTCATCTTCACTTGCGGCAAGCTCCAAATTTTGCTTCTCTTTTATTGCTGTCTCCTGTTTTGCCTTTTCAATAGCCGACTCGGCAAATTTATTTGAAAAATATAATATAACGGTTATTATAATTAACACACTGGTATGAGAAATATAACCGATAGTAAAAAAATCAGCCCCTTCAAACTCATGTGCTGTAGTAAAAAAATAGATGCGTGTTGTGGTAGCCAAAATTAAAACGGCATTAATAATAATTAC
>CAYQPP010000354.1:0-3361 GCA_964419235.1 uncultured Bacteroidales bacterium | reverse complement strand
CGGATGGGTATTTTTGTTTTTACCGAGGGTTTCAATTAAAGCAAAACCACACAAAAATGACCCTGTTGTTTTTTTGTTGATGTATGCATAACCTTACTATTTTATACAAATTTCGCACATTTAACAAGCTAATATTATTTACCTTTGCATAAAAACAGTAATATACCAACAACGATTAAAATAATATAAATTAAAAATATAAATATAGCTTTTTTAACAATTGTCAACGCTGAAATGGTATCACTATTCAAAAAATTTATAAGTCTGCATAAACTATGCACAAAAACCGATAAAATACTTGTTACGGTTAGCGGTGGCGCCGACTCTGTTGTTTTGCTGCACCTTTTTAACCTATCGGGATACAATGCGGCATTGGCACATTGCAATTTTAACCTTCGCGGAAAAGAGTCGGATGGAGATGAGCTGTTTGTAAAGGGATTATGCAACAAATACAATATTGAAAGCCATTTTATATCGTTTGATACCCGCGAATATGCATCGGTAAATAAATTGAGCATTGAAATGGCTGCCCGCGATTTGCGTTATAACTGGTTTGCCGAATTATGCAAAAAACATAATTACACAAAAATTGCAACAGGCCACCATTTAAACGACAGTATAGAGACAATTTTCATTAATATGAGTCGTGGCACAGGCATAAACGGAATTACAGGCATTGCCCCAAAAAACAAAGATATTATTAGGCCTCTGCTTTTTGCCACACGCCGGCAAATTGAAGATTATGCCACAGCCGAAGGCCTTTTATACCGTACCGATTCGAGCAACCTGTCGCCAAAGCATATGAGGAATATTGTAAGGAATGAAATTATACCAGCCTTTAAAAAGATAAATCCGTCGTTTGAATCAACCATGGAAAAAAATATGGGGTATTTTTCTGAGGCCGCCTCTATATTCAATAATCAGGTACAAAAAACCAACAGTGAAATTACATCAAAAATTGGCAACCAAATTAAACTGTCAATAAAAAAATTATTGGATTATGCACACCCCCAAACCCTGCTGTTTGAGATTATTTCGCCAATGGGTTTTTCTTTTGATTCGGTTTCGAAAATTATAATTGCTGCAAAAGGCAATTCCGGCCGTACTTTTCATTCCGAAACACACAAACTGTTGGTTGACAGGGATTTTATTATTATTGAAGAGGAAATCTCCAAGGCTGAATCATATATTATAAACCATATTGATGATTTTAAGAACTTGCCAATTGGTATGTTGGCAGCTAAAACAGATATTGATGATTTTGTATTGACAAAAGACAATGCGGTAGCCTGTTTAGATGCCGACAAGATAGGGTTTCCGCTAACTTTAAGGAGGTGGAAATCGGGAGATAGTTTTTACCCTTTTGGAATGCAAAACAGAAAAAAGCTAAGCAACTTTTTTATCGACCAAAAAGTTGACAGGTTTGCCAAAGAAAAAACTTGGCTGTTAGAATACAACGGTAAAATTGTTTGGGTGGTAGGATTAAGGATTGACAACAGGTTTAAAATTTCAGAAAATACAAAGGTGGTGTTGCAACTTACCTTAAAAAGCAATAAACAGTGAATTGCCTTTTTAAACCTCTACCGAAAGCCCATCATAAGCCGGAAAGACATTGGACGGCAACAGGGCAGCCAACTCATTGTAACTATGCTGCATATGGCTGATATGGGTAAGGTAGGTTTTTCGGGGTTTTAACTGCTCAATAGTATCAATTACCTCATTTAACCCCATATGTGCAATATGCGTTTTTTTACGTAGCGCACTTAAAACCAAAACATCTAAACCTTTTAACTTCTCTTTTTCAACATCGGCAATTGTCTTTGCATCTGTTATATAGGCAAAATTATTTATCCTATAACCAAAAACCGGCAACATATTATGAAAAACCTGTATAGGTATAATTTTGTCTCCATTAATATTAAAGTCCTTATTGCCAACAATGTGCAAATCTAATTCAGGCGTGCCCGGATACTTATCGTCGATAAACACATACGAATACTCGCGCTTAATGGAATCAACAACACGGTTTTCGGCATAAATGCTCATTGCCTTACGCATTAAATAATTGTAAGCCCTAACATCATCAAGGCCTGCAGTATGGTCTTTATGTTCGTGGGTTAACAGTACCGCATCAATTTCAACAATATTTTCGCGCAGCACCTGTTGCCTAAAATCGGGGCCTGCATCAATAACCAAATTGTTTTTATCTGTTTCGATAAAAATTGAACTGCGCAGCCTTTTATCTTTAATATTTGTTGAACTGCATACTTCGCAATGGCATCCAATAACCGGAATACCATGCGATGCGCCTGTTCCGAGAAAAGTAATTTTCAAAACCTTTTTTTTAATTCGTTTATTAGGCTAAGATATAGTAAATAAACCAAAACCAAAACTGCCATTACTGCCGACGGAACTGCCGCCTCTTTTCCGAAAATAGCGAGCGAAGCCGATGCGGTAAAGCCTGAACTTTTTATTGTAAGCAACAAATTTTGGCTTATGGCAATCTCTTTATTGGTTTTTATACGGTTCGATAAATATTTATGGATACCACCCAGCCCAAACATTGAAATGATAAATATTATTGAAAGCACAGCCAACACTTCAAAGTTTTCAAAAAACACCGATCGGTTTAAGCCTACTGCCGTATAAATTATTAATGCAAAACCAAAATCGACCACCCTGCCTCTTATCTTAACTATTGACTGATACACCGTTTTGTGCCTTAACAGCCTGCTTATTAAAAACGGCACTACAATTATTTTTATCATTATAACAACTAACTGCATCGGATTTAAACTGCCGGAGCCCGAAAAAACAGATATTATTAACGGCGCCATAACAACGCTTGCCAAATAAGTACCCAGCGTACCCACCATGGTATAATTCATATCGCCTTTTAAAATATGGGTAAAAGGAATTACCGCAACCCCCGGCGGCGAGGCGGCAATAATTACCATACCGTAAAAAAGGTAAGTATCATCAATAAAAAACCACGACAGCGCAAGCAAAACCGCACTAAATACAAAATATCCCAAAAATACCGAAACCCCAATTGTTTTTGCCGACCTTGAAACAGGCAACAGCCCCTTTGCCGAAATACCCGACGTAGAAAATGTCATTACAATTGCCAAAATGTAAATATTAAAATCTTTTAAAGTGTCTGAAAAACCACCAACCGACATGCCAAGAATAATTGCACCAATAAGTATGATGTTACGGTTAAACAGTATTTTGTAAATTTGGTTTAGCATAAATAATAGTTTTGAATCCCACACTTGTGGGTTTATTTAATGGGATAAAACACGCCAAACCTTTTTATGTTGCAAACTTTAATAAATATTTACACACAAATGTTAATTGT
>CAYQPP010000353.1:0-3366 GCA_964419235.1 uncultured Bacteroidales bacterium | reverse complement strand
ACCCATGTTTTATTGTAAAAATATTATGTAATTGCCCATATAGTTATGATTGATATCTAAAATCCGCAAAGCTTGTCCCGTTTTTTTTTCGGGGTCGCGGTGTGAGTTGTTGATTTAAAGATATTTATAATAATAAAACGTAAAACATAAAAAAAGAACTCACGCCGTGACTATCAAGTATTTAACTCTAACAGTTGCATAATTAGTGTTTGTACTAATTATGGTTGATAACAAAATATTGATTATCAACAGCTAATCCCTCACTATCTTTTTTGTGAGCACCCCCTCGTTTGTATAAACCGTCAAAAAATAACAGCCCTGCTCAAACCTCGACAACCCGTTAATTGTTATTGAATTATATGTAGCTGATTTTATCCTCATTTTTTCAGAATATACATTAAAACCCCGAGCATCGTATAAAACAACTTTAACCTCTTGCCCCTTTTTTATGTAAAGGTGTATGTTAAGCTCATTATTAAACGGGGTTGGATATACCTTAACCAAGTTATTTCCTGAAATATCATTGAAATTCGCACTGTCGATAATAAATGTTGACTTCCCAAAATCGGGCAGCCCATAACCGTAACTAAAGTCCGGTGTGTTATACCTGTCGGAATAGCTGTGAATCAAATCTAATATCTCTTGATTTGAATACATGGGCAAAGCCTGCCACAAACAAGCTACCATACCTGCCATTACAGGGCATGAATATGATGTGCCATTTCCGAAACCAACCGTTTCATCGGCTTTTATCAAGGTTGTTCCCAATCCTTTTGCAACCACATCGGGTTTTACCCTACCATCGTATGAAGGTCCCCTACTGCTAAATGGTGCTATCATCTCGTTTTCGTCAACCGCCCCCACACAAAGCACGTGTCCGCCATCGCTTGGGGCAGTAATATAATGCCAACTGTTGTTGCCCTCATTTCCGGCGCTGCTCACAACAAAAATGCCCTTCGCAAAAGCAATTTCTGCCCCACGCGATATGCGTGTTGTATTGCCATCCATATCGGCATAAGTATAGTTCATAGCATCATCATCAAAAACACTATAACCCAACGATGTTGTAATAATATCGACACCTGCACTATCGGCAACCTCGGCAGCCGCAATCCAATTTTCTTCTTCAATGGGGTATTCAGAATATACATTTTCGGTACGAAAAAGGTAATATGATGCTTGTGGTGCAGTACCTACAAGCTCGCCGGGCAGGTTGCCGCCCATAATGGACAAAACGCCCATGCCATGGGTATGGTCATCAAACACATTATCGTTGTGCGAAACAAAATCCCAATGCCCCAATATCCTGTTATTCTGATAAAGGCTGTCAAAACAAGCCATCTCATTTACGCGCCAAAACCCGCCATCGAGCACGGCTATCTGAAGCCCATTACCCATATACCCCTTATTGTGCAGTTTTTGTGCATTGCACATGGCAATTTGGTTATATGAGCTTCCGTAATTAATTTCATCAATGCCCGTTTGCCATTTATTGTTGGCTTTCGCCGATTTATTGGGAATTCCCCTAAAAACAAGCGTAACGTCCGAAACAAACGTACATGCCTTGGCAGAATCGGAAAAAGTACTACTATTTGTAAAAAACACAGCCGAATTAAACCAACGGCTTGTAACATGCAATACTGCGTTAAAATGCAATAAACTGTCGGTATATATTTTGTTTACAGGAAAATCTTGTTCGGTAATTTCGATACTAAATTTGCTGCGGCGCTCAATGGCACGTTCCGAAAGGAATTCATTGGGAGCACCAACACTATAAATAGAGTTATGCTTATCGGTAAACTCTACCAAATATCCATAAGTATAATCTTGTGCCACAGCCATACCTGCGTACAAAAGTCCGATAAATATAAATATGCTTTTAATTTTTGCCATATGCAGTAATTTTTTGGTAATACATAACCCCTTTTGTTATCCTTTGTTCAATGGGTGTTGACGGGTCGGGATCGCCCGAATAAATATCAATTTGCTGTTTTTCGACCAAACCGACACCATAGGCATATTTTTCAAAAAAATAGATTTTATCAACAATAGATATCTTCTCTTTTTGGGTAACGATTGTTACCAAATCAAAATCTACACCGTTAATTGTTTCGGGTTTATCAACCGAAGTAAATATGTAGCGGTATTCCATTAAGGTGTCGAGCCTGTTGTAAATATTGCCGTTCCAATCAAAATTTAACCTTACGGGAAATTTTATTTTTAGATACTTGATATTCTCCTCGGTTTGCAGAGCGTCGGCACTATTTACACATGCCTGCCAAACGCCAATTGGTTGCCAAGCTTGGTTTATGCTGTTACGCATATACCGTTCTATCCGCATGGTTGAGTCGTTGGCGGCATTTATAAACCAGCCTGTAAAAACCTCGCGCAACTGATATTTTGCCGTATCCCAAACCTCCGATGCCGTATCAATAACAATTTGTGTAACATCGTACTGCTTCCACATTCCCGAATCGAGCGGGAAATAACCATAATCGTACACAACCGGTTTTTGCTGTATATCTTGTTTTTGGCATGCAGATACAAATACAAAAACAAATAATATAAAAACCCATTTTATCATTGGGTAAAGATAAAAAAAGATTTTTCGGTTATAAGATAAATTTTCTTAAATCCACAAAGCTTGTCCCGTTTTTTTTAGGGGAGGTACGGTGTGAGTTATTTATTTAAAGATATTTACAATAATAAAAGGTAAAACTTTCAAAAAAACTCACGCCATAACTATCAAGCATTTAACTCTGACAGTTGCGTAATTAAGAAATTTAAAAAGAAAAAGGTGCGCTAAAGCTATTTTTACCATGTATTTTGCTTTATTATTACCCATTCATATGTATTACTATTAACCTGCATACACATTTCGGCATACGAATTATTTCCATCAGCCCTATATCTGATTGTGCCTACTTTATCAGCAGAAGCAACTTCTGGATCATCTCCAATTTTTATACCACCATCTACATCTAATTTAGATTTAGGATCCTGAGTTCCAACTCCTACTTTTGCATTAAATGAAACTAAATGGTTATCAAACTCGCCGTAAATAAGTGGATTTGATGTTGAATTTGTAGCAATGTAAAGTCGGTTTGAACCTACTTCATCAAATCCGGCTTCGTTTCCAAGAAACACATTATTGGAACCTTTAGTTTTATATCCGGCCAAATCTCCAACAAATACATTATGGCCACCTAAGGTATCATACCCTGCATGAGATCCAACTACAACATTCCCATCGCCATCTAAATTATTCATGCCGGCTCTATTACCAATAAAAACATTATTATACCCTATAGTATCATTTGCTGCCGCATTATGTCCAATACATACATTGTTGTTACCTGTTTTATT
>CAYQPP010000352.1:0-3384 GCA_964419235.1 uncultured Bacteroidales bacterium | reverse complement strand
AAAAAAACGGCTGTTTGATCAAAATGCCGAATTGATTAAAAGTCAAATGATTTCGCAAGATGAATATCTCAAATCTAAGGAGGATTATGAATTTGTTTTAGAAAGCTATAAACTTAATTTGCAAAAGCAACAACAAGATTCTATTTATCGCAATATTCAAGTGCATCAAATGAAGGAAAATTTACATAATATGCAACTTAATTTACAGTTGGTACATGACCGAAAAAAGAATTTAAATGTTACTTCGCCTATTGATGGTCAACTTACGGTTTTAGATGCCGAAGTGGGGCAATCTATTCCAAAAAATGGCAGGATAGGACAAATAGATATTCTAAAATCTTACAAAGTAATTGCCCAACTTGATGAGCATTATATCGATCGTGTTAAAAAAGGATTAATTGCCACTTTGGACAGACAAGGAAAAGAGTACGAACTTAAAATAAGAAAAGTTTTCCCAGATGTCCGCAATGGGAAATTTACGATTGAATTGGTATTTACCGATAATAAACCTGACAATATGCGTACCGGACAGACTTACTATACACGTTTACAATTGGGCGACCCAAAAAAATCGATGCTTTTGCCTAAGGGAAGCTTCTTTCAAGAAACCGGAGGACAATGGATTTTTGTGTTGACTTCGGACGGAAAGTATGCCGAAAAAAGAGATATTAAAATAGGAAGACAAAATCCGAAATATTACGAACTGTTAAGCGGTTTAAAAGCAGGAGAAAAAGTTATTGTTTCAGGTTATAGTAGTTTTGGTGATAACGAACGATTAAACTTAAAATAAACATCATGTTAAAACATTACTTACACGTTTTTTATCGTAATCTATTTAAGAATAAGTCCTATACATTAAGCAATATTATTGGATTAAGTTTTAGCATAGGGGCTATTATTTTAGTACTACTATACATTCGTTTTGAATTGAGTTTTGATCAATTTCATCAGGATAAAAATCAAACATATCGCGTTTCTGTGCGTTCTTTTCACGAAGGTAAATACGAAGCCGAAAGTCATGTGTTTGTGCCACCTGTTGGTGTGGCATTAAAACAGGAATTTGCCGAAGTGCAAGACTATACACGTTATGCTACGGCACGAGAATTATATGTGATGCATAATGATAAAGCCATAAAAATTAAGCAGAATATTTATGCCGATGTTACTTTTTTTAACTTGTTTTCGTTTAAAGTTATTCAAGGAGACAAGAATACTTTTTTGCAGCAACCTAATGCTATTGTTTTAACAAAAAGTACAGCGCAACAGTTATTTGGTAAAACTGATGTGTTGGGTAAAAATATTGTCGATAACAACAAAAATCAATATACCATTACGGGAATTGTTGCTAATCCGCCTAAAAACTCGTCTATACAGTTTAACAGTCTGATTTCATTTGCAACGCTATATCAAAATCATAATAATTATATGGGGTGGAATGGTGGCAACCAGTATGTTACATATGTTCAATTAGAAAAAGGCGTTTCATCATCATTATTTGAAAAAAAATTGCCTGACTTTTTTTGGCGACATATCAATAAAGATTTGGCACAATACAATGTAAAATATGAAGCGTACTTACAGCCACTTAGCGATATTCATCTGAAGTACGATTCGAGTTATAAAAAATTATATTTTTTTGGGATTATTGCCTTTTTGATTTGGCTCATTGCTTCTTTTAATTTTGTCAATCTCAGCATGGCATATTACAGCAAAAAGGCAAAACTCATTGGTGTAAGAAAAACTTTGGGCGCAGGGAGAGCTGATATCGCAAAACAGTTCATGTTGGAAACATTTCTCATCGTATTAATAGCTGTCATTTTAGGTGTTGTACTTGCCAATTTTCTTACGCCATATTATCGCCAATTGATGCAAACAAAATTTTATGGTATAGATTTTACAGATAAAACTTTTCTCGGAATGCTATTCGGATTATGGTTATTGACCGGTTTGTCAGCAGGTATTTATCCGGCATTCTATTTGTCTAAAACCAAGATAACTCATTTGTTTAAAAATACCGTAACGCAGAAGAAAAAGCATTTTAACTTGCAAAATATATTGATAATTTTACAATTTATGGTAGCCGTATCGCTTATCATATTCACATTGGTTATCAAACAACAATTGCAATTCATCAATAATAAAGACTTGGGATTTAGTAAGGAACAGATGTTAATTATTCCATTAGAACAAGAAAAATCGGGTAAACAGACGGCGTTAATCAAAGAAAAGTTGCAAGATATTCCGGGTATTTCGGGCATAGCAGCATCGTCGGGTATACCAATAAATAATTTTACGTCAAATGGCTATTTTATTGAAGGAATGAATACGCCCGCGATGGTACACGTATTGGATGTAGACGCTGATTACTTTAATACTTATGGAATTAAATTAAAAAAAGGAAGATTTTTTTCTGACAAATACACCACCGATAAAAAAGCATTTGTGGTAAACGAAGCTTTTGTCAATACATTTGGTGATCAATTAGGTAAAACGGTTAAACGAGATGGTGAACACCAAGTAATTGGTGTGGTTAAGGATTTTAATTTTGCTTCGATAAGAGAACATATTTCACCATTAATCATAACCCAAGCACCATGGCAGCAAAGATACAATTACCTATCTGTAAAAATAAATACCAAAGACTATACAGAAATTTTAAAAAGAATTGAAACCATTTGGCATCAAATCAATCCGGAATGGGTATTTGAATATTCTTTTTTAGATCAAGAATTTGAAAGGGTTTATCGTTCAGAATATAACATGATGCAACTATTTACATACTTTTCAATTTTAGCCATATTAATTGCCACGATGGGATTGTTTAGCCTATCAGCATTTACAATTGAACAACGAACAAAAGAAATAGGAATTCGTAAGGTATTGGGTGCTTCAATCTCAGATATTATCAAACTAGTTTCTAAAAAGTATGTTGTAATCGTTTTAATAGCCAATCTGTTGGTTTGGCCTATTATTTACGAATTGATAAAAAATTGGTTACAAAATTTTGCTTCACGAATTGATATTTCGATACTTTACTTTGTAATTGCAGGTGTGCTGAGTATGGGTGTAGCCTTGTTTTCTGTCTCGATTAAAGGCTTGAGTGTTGCAAGACAAAATCCAACTTTAAGTTTGCGTAATGAATAATAAAATACATTCAAAATGACATTATTAAAAAACATAAAAACATTCATCAAACACTTATCTAACAATAAGTTATATATGGCAGTTACCATTATAGGTTTTGCTATTTCATTAACTTTTGTGATTACATTGAGTATTTATATTAAAAACGAACTCAGTATTAATAGTACGCAAGTAAATAAAGATAGAATATTTCGTTTAACTAGAGAAAGACACTCAAATTTTTCGGGAAGAATAGCGGGA
>CAYQPP010000351.1:0-3394 GCA_964419235.1 uncultured Bacteroidales bacterium | reverse complement strand
TTAATCTCATACTTTTGTTATCAATCATAACTATATGGGCAATTCCAAAAATATTAATCTGTTTTATTTATCTTTTCTGTTAATCGAATTAAAAGCTGTTTTATTTTTTTGTCGAACTCTTGATACGTTACTATTTCGTTGCCAATATACATTAGCATAAATGACAATTTTATATTTTTATTAGACAGCTTATTATAAACTAACATTTTATTTAAGCGTAAACATTCGCGCATACGGCGTTTAATAAAATTTCGTGTTACGGCAAGTTTGTGTAGCCGCTTTGTTGCGGTAACCCCCATTTTAAGCGAAAAATTTTGTTCATCGGGTTCAGTTAACCAAACCAATTTAAAGGGGTAAATTTTTAAATGCCTGTTTTGAACAAAAATTGACTGGATGACTTTTCGACTTTTAAGCCGTTCACTTTTATTAAATGTAAGCCGTTGGGTGGTTTTTGTTATTGACATTTAAAAAAGGCTGCACCTTGCGATGCAGTCCGCTTTATTTTTTACAATTTTTATTAGTAAGTTTTATGTACTGATCTAATGCCATTGTCATTGAGGGTGCCTCGGGCAATGGGGCTTGAATATCAAGTCGCAGTTTTGCCTCTTTAACAGCCTTTGCTGTTGTTGGGCCAAAAGCAGCTATTTTAGTATTGTTTTGTTTAAATTCCGGAAAGTTATCAAATAGCGATTTTATTCCCGAAGGGCTAAAAAATACCAAAACATCATAATTGACATTTGATAAATCAGATAAGTCAGAGGCGACGGTACGGTACAATACCGCTATTTTAAAATTCAGTTTTATTCTTTCAAGTTTTTTTGGGATATCGGGTTTGTGCATATTTGATAATGGTAATAAAAACTTCTCATCTTTATGCTTTCCTAAAATATCCAAAAGATCATCGAATCGGCTTTTCCCAAAAAATATTTTCCTTTTTCGGTAAACAATATATTTTTGAAGGTAAAAAGCTGTTGCTTCCGATACACAAAAATACTTCATCGAGTCAGGTATTGTTACTCTCATCTCTTCGCTAATGCGAAAAAAATGATCTACAGCAGTCCTGCTTGTAAATATTATGGCTGAATAGTCCAAAATATTTATCCTCTCTTTTCTGAAAGTCTTTGCTTCTACGGGTTCAACCTGAATAAACGATCTAAAATCGACTTTTAGATTATGCTTTTCAGCTAAATCGTAATACGGTGATTTCTCTGTCTCTGGCCTCGGTTGAGATACAAGAATTTTTTTAATTTTCAATTTCTCAAGTTTTCGTTACACACCAATTGCCTGATAGATAATTATATATGAGAGTATATTACTTTAAATAGTATCAGTACAGGCATAATTTCAAGTGCACAAAGGTACAAAATCAAATAGAAAATAGAAAGCCTATTTTTAAAACCTATTTGTAAACCTCTTAAAATTCTTAAAAAATATAGTATTATTATTATTAAAACTCCCGAAAAAAATAACCAAAGTACCACATGCTGAGGCACAAAGGGCAATATTGAAATTATTGGCAATAATAAAAAACCTGCCATTTTATTATATAAAAAAACCGTAAAATTATATGATGCAAAACCTTTGTGTGTTAAAAAAACAAAATCAAACAGGTATAAAAAGATGGCTTTAACCGTGTATAGTATAATTATTGAAGCAAAAATTGTTAAAAAAAGCAAAATGCCACTCAGTTTATAAATGGTAAAATGGTTATAATCTAAAAACTGTGTAATAAATAACGCTGTGTTTATGAAAAACAGTAGGTTCATAAAATAAAAAACGCGACTGCGGGTAATGTTTGCTTCATCGAAAATACGGCGGGCCGTAAAATAATTGTACGATGCCTGAATTGCAGTTCGAAAATAGCGGCTAAACCCAACCCGTATCCAACCAAATAATATTAGCGACATAATAATAATTCCTAACATCCAATCGGTTGATAAAAAACCTACGGCACCCCCATTGCTTTTTTTCGATAATAATGGTTGGCTTAGTTGAGTAGTTTGTGCAATACTGCTGTTTTTTTCTTTATTAATATTGTGTTTTGATGGCTTTAGCAAAAAAACCTCATTTTTTAATAAAGGGTTGTAAGGGGTAAAATTAAGACCATCAAAAAAAGTGTGCTCATTGGGAAACAGGAAATTATTATTTAAAACATTAAATGACGGGTGCTCAATAGAATCATTTACAGGTACAAAAGGAATGGTTTTTATAACAGGCCTTGGTTTTCTGTGCTTTGTTACCCTTACAGAATCAACCGAAAACGACCTTAATGAGACTATCTCAATGGTATTTTTTTTAACAGACAGGTTGGCGTTAATATCGGGGTTAGAAATTATTTTAATTTCAGATTTTTTAGTTGGTATAGTATCGTTAACCTGTAAAAAATTATGTTTTATGTCCATTGAGTAAAACCCTTTTTTTAATTACTTGCTAAAAATAGTTAAGATTCGTAAATATTTTATCAAATTTGCTGAAATAAGTTAAATCAACAAACTTTTTTTTAATTAATTGTATATTTACCTTTTAAAAAAAAATTATTGTATGCGAAACAAATTATCATTTTTAGTATTTGCATCATCAATATTATTGATAAATGCATGTGTGCCAACGCGCCAATTTCAAGAATTAAAAGGCAAAAACGAGATTACTGTGCATGAGCGCGACTCGTTAAAAAGCAAAAATGAGGATTTAACGGTTCAAAATACCGAAATGGATGCTGAACTTGAGGAGCTTAAAAAAAGGATGGAAACAATGGCTCTCAATAAAAGTAGCTTGAAAGATTCGGCACATTTTTACAAAAGGCAGTATAAGGTTTTTAAAACTATGTATGATGATTTAACAAGTACTAATGAAATATCAGAAAAAGGCAGAGATGAAGAAACACGCCTTCTTTTGGCCGAATTGCAGGTAACCAAACAAGATTTGCAAATGCAAGAAGATGAGCTTAGAGCACTTGAAACATCATTAATGGCAAAACAATTGGAGCTTGAAGAACGCGATGCCATTTTAATTGCAATGGATTCAACATTAAACCAAAAAAGGCTGCAAATTGAACAGCAAAACAAAAGGCTTATCGACCTTGAGCAGATACTCCATAGCAAAGACTCGGCTGTTTATGCGCTAAAGGCTAAAATTACCGATGCATTGTTGGGTTTTGAAAATAAAGGGTTAACAATTCATCAACGTAATGGCAAAGTTTATGTTACCATGGATGAAAAGTTGCTGTTTAAATCGGGGCGTTGGGATGTTGACCCAAAAGGGCAGCAGGCAATTAAACAGATAGCAGGGGTTTTAGAGAAAAACAAAGATATTAATATTTTAATTGAAGGACATACCGACGATGTGCCTATGCGCGGCTCGGGCGATATTAAAGATAATTGGGATTTAAGCGTAA
>CAYQPP010000350.1:0-3454 GCA_964419235.1 uncultured Bacteroidales bacterium | reverse complement strand
TTAGATGTTAGACTTTAGATATTAGACTTTAGATATTAGACTTTAGATATTAGACACAAAACAATGAAACAATGAAACAATGAAACAATATAACAATGAAACAATGAAACAATATAACAATGAAACAATATAACAATGAAACAATATAACAATGAAACAATATAACAATATAACAATGAAACAATAACTTAAATAATAAGACGAAAACAAAAACTAAAAAAAAATACAATATATTTACACGGCAAAACATATATTGATTATACTTTTAACATACATATGCTACAACAGACAGGCTTAATGTTTTAAAAAATATGTGTTTCTTATTGTGAAAAAATTATAAACATGAAACTATTTAAACAAATAAAATTTTTATTAATCCCGATTCTGATATTCGGATTTAACTCATTCTCAATAGCCAAAAATGTAACTTTTAAAGCATCGGCTCCAAGAGTAGTTAAGGTGGGCGAACAATTTCGGATATCATACTCGTTAAATAGCAAGGGCAAAAGTTTTAATGGTCCAAACTTCAATAATTTCAGGGTTTTATCGGGGCCTAATGTTTCAAGCAGCAGTAGTGTAAAAATTATAAACGGCAACATGACACAAAGTGTGTCATACACATATAATTATATTGTAATGGCATCAGCCAATGGTAAATTTACCATCCCACCTGCAACCGTAATAGTAAAAAACAAAAAATACCAGTCAAATTCCATTAATATCGAAGTAGTTGGCAGTACAACACAATCAAACACAAGCTCGTCAGGTGCACAATCGGCAAGTGTCAACAAATCAAACATAAACAATAAAGGGCTGTTTGTGTCGGTAAATGTCAATAAAAAAACATTGTATCAAGGCGAGAGCTTAGTTGCCGAAATTAAAGTATATACACAAAAAACCCTTGCAGGTTTTGAAGACATAAAACTCCCCCCTTTTACCGGATTTTGGAGTCAAGATATTGAATCGCCTCAGCAAATACAGCTACACCGCGAAAATGTTAATGGACAGATATACGAGGTTGGCCTGTTTAAAAAACTGCTCCTTTTCCCGCAGCGCTCGGGCAATATAATTATCGACCCCTTTGAAATTACAATGATAACCCAACAGAAGGTTCGCAGTACCAACCCCTTCGACGATTTTTTTGGAGGCTCATACCGGAGGGTGCCTTATAAACTTGCAAGCAAGCCTATTACCATAAAAGTTAAGCCCTTGCCGGCAAATAAACCTGCCGATTTTAATGGTGCCGTAGGTAAATTTACCATGAAGGCTGCTGTTGACAAAACAGGGGTTAAAGCCAACGAGGCTGTCAACCTGCACATTAAAATATCGGGCAACGGAAACCTAAAACTCATTAAACCGTTAAAAGTCGATTTCCCGCCCGACTTTGATGTTTACGACCCAAAAACATCATTAAAAACAAAAGCAAGCACCAACGGGGTTACAGGTAGCATCGCCTTCGATTACCTTATTATACCAAGATACTCGGGCACATACCGTATTGCACCTATTACCTTTAGCTATTTTGACACAAAAACAAAAAAATACAAAACAATAACCTCAAAAGAGTTTGAGATTTTTGTTGAAAAAGGCTCCGGCGATGCCGAAATGACATCGGGGGTTGTTCAAGGGCTCTCAAAAGAAGATGTTAAATTTATAGGCAAAGACATCCGCTTTTTAAAAACAGGCTTTCAGCTTAAAAAGAAGGAGAAAACCCTATTTAACAGTTTGGTGTTTTATTTGGCATATGCAATTTCGGCACTGTTGTTTATTATTATAATTATTGTGCGCCGTGTACAAATTAAACAAAATGCAAACCAAGCAAGCGTTAAAAACCGAAAAGCCAACCGTGTTTCAAAAAAACGCCTTAAAAAGGCCGCCGGTTTTATGAAGCAAAACCATGACGAAAAATTTTATGATGAAATATTAAAAGCTGTCTGGGGCTACTTAAGCGACAAATTGCTGATTCCCGTTGCAAACCTCACAAAAGACAATGTATCGGAAATACTCGAACAACGAAAAGTTGACAACGAAAGCATATTAAGCTTGATTCAACTACTCGACGCATGCGAATTTGCTCGCTTTGCACCGGCATCGGTAACAGGCGGAATGGAAGATATTTATAAAAAAACGGTAAAGCTAATTTCAAAACTCGACCAAAAAATAAAACAATGAGCAATAAAAACATAACAGTACTATTCATATCATTGCTAACCCTTATCGGGTTAAGCTCAAATGCACAACAAGCCCAGTTGCTTGATTCGGCTGCCCAATACTATTCAAACAATAACTTTGAGAAAGCCATTGCAGCCTACGAAACTATTCTTGAAAACGGTTATGAATCGTACGAACTATACTATAATCTCGGAAATGCCTACTATAAATCAAACAAAATACCTTTTGCCATATTAAATTACGAACGTGCAAAAAAACTGTCGGCAAACGATAATGATATCGAATTTAATTTGCGGTTGGCAAACACGCATGTAGTTGACAAAATTGAAACTCTGCCCCAATTCTTTTTAACATCGTGGTGGAGCACGCTAATACAACTATTATCATCAAACCAATGGGCTGTAATAAGCATAACAGCATTTATTTTAAGCTTGGTCGGGTTTCTGATATTTTTTCTGTATAGAATTACCATTGTTAGGCAAATCAGTTTTTGGCTTGGCATAACCTTAATAATAGCCTCGGCATTTACATTTAGTTTTGCACGAAAACAGTATTGGCTGTCAAAAAACGAACCCGGCGCAATAATAATAATCCCTTCAATAGTAGTAAAAAGCTCTCCTTCAGATAGCGGAACCGACCTATTTTTGATACACGAGGGTATGAAGGTTACCGTAACCGACAAACTTGGCAATTGGACAGAAATAAAACTGCCCGATGGTAACGAAGGCTGGATAAAAGATACCGACTTGGTAATAATATAAACTATACTTTAGTCAAATATTGTGATATTATGAGAACAACACCATGCTTTAGCTTGGTGTACAGCATAATCCACTCATGTACCCAAATAAAATTGGGTGCTAATTTAATGTACAATTGTTAACACATCACAATATATGACTAAAACATAATATAAACTTATAGATACAAGATTATTGGATTTAACTTTAAATCGTCGTCTTACAAAAAACACTACTACCTAAATTGAGTGATTTGGAATAAAAAAGATTGCCAATGCTGTGGTACAAAAAGGAATTCATAAAATTTGAATCCACCTTGTTGGTGATAGAGAATTTTTGAACTTTCTTTTTGTGCTGCATGATTGGTAATATTTAAAGTTCGGAATCGTTCAATTTAGGTAGTAATCATTAAGAAATGTTGTTATCCATGTAACACCGCCCTCTGGGCGGTAATTATAACCGCCCAGAGGGCGGTGTTACGTAAAAGCGTACAATAGTTCAAAAAACACCATATTAAAATATAAAGTTGTCATTAACCAGCA
>CAYQPP010000349.1:0-3457 GCA_964419235.1 uncultured Bacteroidales bacterium | reverse complement strand
ATTCACGCCGACACTTTTTGAACTAATATTTAGATTAATGTCCCCGTTCATACCCTTTTAAATAAAAAATTCTTTGCAAATGCCTGATTTGCAAAGAATTATTGAATATACTAGTGCCCAGAACAAGACTCGAACTTGCACGCCCTTGCGAGCACCAGCCCCTCAAGCTGGCGTGTCTACCAATTTCACCATCTGGGCAATTAGCCCTGCAAAAGTAGTTAATTTTTACATTTGCAAAAATGAATTTCCAAATTTTACCGCTAAAAGTTACTGCAACAAAACATTTTTGTAAATTTGCTCAAAACTAACAAATCATAAAACCATGAATACAACTAAAATAACCAATACCCTATTAATTTCAATTGCTGTTGTCATAATTTTTATTTATGGTAAAAGTTTGATAGTGCCTTTTGTGATTGCCCTTATTTTTTGGTTTTTAATTAAAGAAATAAGAGGGCTTTTAAAAAAGATACCTTTTATCGATAAAAATATACCCATCGGATTTTTAAACCTGTTTGGGTTTCTGTTTATCTTTCTTATTATAGGCGGAATTGTACAAATACTGGCATCAAACATAAAAGAGCTTTCAACGCTACTGCCGGTTTATCAGCAAAACATTAAACTTGTTACCGATAGCATCAGCAGCAATTTTAATATCGACTTGGTATCAAAAACAAAAGAACTTTTAGGCGATTTTAAATACTCAAAACTGTTGTCGGGGCTTTTAAACTCGTTAACCGACCTGTTTGGAAAGGCTTTTTTAATTATAATTTACACCCTTTTTTTACTGCTTGAAGAGCAGTTTTTTTCGCCAAAGATAAAGGCTATCTACTCAGGCAATAAAAAATTTAACGAGGTAAGCTCAATATTGAGCCAAATTGACAAGTCAATAGGGCGCTACCTTTCAATAAAAACATTGGTAAGTTTAATAACAGGCGTTTTAAGCTATTTGGCTTTACTGTTTATTGGCATTGACGCCCCGCTATTTTGGGCATTCCTAATTTTTTTAATGAATTTTATTCCAACAATAGGCTCGCTTATAGCAACGGTTTTTCCGGCGGTATTTGCCATGCTTCAATTTGGCGAACTAATGCCGGGCGTATGGGTGCTTATAATTGTAGGGGTAATACAACTAATTATGGGTAATTACATCGACCCAAAGCTTACCGGCGATTCATTAAACGTAAGCCCTTTGGTGGTTATTTTGGGGTTATCGTTTTGGGGTGCGGTATGGGGTATTATCGGCATGATACTTAGTGTCCCCATATCGGTAATGATGATAATTCTGTTTGCCGAATTTCCTACAACACGGTCAATTGCAATAATTCTTTCAAAAAAAGGAAATGTATAAAATCTTCATAATCAATGAGTAGTTAAATTTTAGATAAAAAGAGCTTTAATCAAAAAATTCCTCAAGGGTTTGCCTCGGAGATAGTCAACTTGAATATTTCTTTATTTAAGCTACACCCTTCTTGTATAAATAACTTTATGTTAAGTGTTTGTGATTTTGAAACGAACTGTTGACTAATATTCAATATACAAAAACATTCAAAATAATTTTGTGCTTTAAAAACCATTCACTTAATTTGCATCAGCAAAACAGATAAAATGATAAACAATTATAAAAATATTTGGTGGTGGCTTAACAATTTAAAACAAAATTGTGGATAAACGCTGTGCACCTAAAAATTTATTAAAGGCCTGTCGAAATTCACGACAGGCTTTTTTTTTTACAAAAACTATTAAAATAATGAGAACAAAAAAATCTAAAATATCTAATAATAAATTATTCAATAATTGGCGTTGGCAAATTAAATACTTGAGCGGGTAATAATGGAATACGTATGAAATATTTATTTAAAACTAAATAGTAGCGGCTCCGGATTTACCCGAGAGCCGCTTTTTTTTAATCCATCCGTAACTTTATTAACAAACACAAATCAGAACAATTTGCGGACAAAAACAAAAAACAGATGAAACAATTTAACTTTACAGTAAACACAAAAGAGATACTGGCCGACACATTAACACCCGTGGCTATTTATTTAAAACTGCGTGATGAATTTCCAAATTCAATTTTGCTCGAAGGGGCTGATTTTAAGGCAGGCAGCAATCAATTTTCGTTTATTTGCCTTGAACCCATTGCGGGGTTTAAGGCTATTGGCGATAAAATTAAATTAAATTTCCCTGACGGAAACAAAGAGTCTAAAGTCCTTAAAAAAAGGTCAGAAGCCACAACAATTTTAAGTGAATTTGCCGGAGCTTTCACACCGCAATCGTCAATGGATAAAGTCCCTGCATCGGGTTTATTCGGGTATTCAACTTATGAGGCGGCTACCTATTTTGAGGATATTAAATTACAGCAGCCGAAAAATAACGACCAAATTCCTGATATGCTATATCAATTTTATAAATATATAGTAGCTATAAACCATACCAGCAACCGCATTACTTTAATTGAATATATTTTTAATGGTGAGGAGTCGCAATTACAATTTATTGAAGAGCAGTTACAAAACCGCACTTTTGCAACTTATAGGTTTAGCACCTTAAATGGCGAAAACACCAATATTACCAACAAAGCATATAAAGAGCTTGTGGCAAAAGGTAAAGAGCATTGCCTGCGGGGCGATGTGTTTCAAATTGTTCTTTCGCGCTGCTTTAGCCAGCAATTTATGGGCGACGAGTTTAATGTATATCGCTCTTTGCGCTCCATAAATCCATCGCCATATATGTTTTATTTCGATTTTGGCAGTTTTAAGCTTTTTGGGTCATCGCCCGAAGCACAAATAAAAACCAACAATGGCAAAGCGTATATAAACCCCATTGCAGGTACTTTTAAACGCACAGGCAACGATAAGGAGGATAAGGCTCTTGCCGAAAAATTATCGGTTGATACTAAGGAAAATAGTGAGCATATAATGTTGGTTGATTTGGCTCGAAACGATTTAAGCCGCAATGCCGATAAGGTAAAACTGAATTTTTTTCGCGAAATACATTACTACTCGCATGTATTGCACATGGTTTCGGAAGTTGAAGGGGTTATTAGGAACAATACCGACCCTGTACGGATATTTGCCGATACTTTTCCGGCCGGAACGCTTACCGGTGCACCAAAATATAAAGCTATGGAATTAATAAACAGATATGAAAACAGGGCACGGGGCTATTATGGCGGCTGTATTGGTAATATTGGCCTTAACGGAAAAATAAACCTTGCAATTACAATACGCTCATTTATGAGCAAAAACAACACCTTATATTATCAGGCAGGGGCAGGCATTGTGGCCGATTCATCGGAAGAGGGTGAGCTAAACGAAGTAAACAATAAACTTGCCGCCCTAAAATTGGCAATAAAAGAGGCCCAAAAAATTTAGCGGTATTAATTACATGCAATACGTTGACAAAAATTATAAAAACATGAAACCAACCATGTTGGAGATAATTATTTTTAGCA
>CAYQPP010000348.1:0-3473 GCA_964419235.1 uncultured Bacteroidales bacterium | reverse complement strand
ATATCTAAAGTCTAATATCTAAAGTCTAATATCTAAAGTCTAACATCTAAAGTCTAACATCTAAAGTCTAACATCTAAAGTCTAACATCTAAAATCTAACATCTAAAGTCTAATATCTAAAGTCTAAAGTCTAACATCTTGATTCAACAACAAATTACATTCTATAAACTCCATTATTTGCATCGGGCCATTTTTTATTTAGTGATGCGGCAATTCCCATAGCTATAATTTTTCTGGTGTCAACGGGGTCAATGATACCATCGTCCCAAAGACGTGCTGTGCTGTAATATGCTGAGCCCTCTTGCTCATATTTTTCCATTATGTTTTTGCGCAATTCGGTTTCGTCTTTTTTTGGGAATTTTTTACCTTGGGCTTTCATTTGGTCTTGTTTTACCTGAATTAAAACATTTGCGGCCTGCTCGCCACCCATTACCGATATTTTTGCATTTGGCCACATAAACAGCAAACGCGGCTCGTAAGCGCGGCCTGCCATAGCATAATTTCCGGCACCAAATGAGCCTCCGAACACTACTGTGAATTTTGGCACGTTGGCGGTTGCCACGGCATGTACCAATTTAGCTCCATCGCTTGCAATACCACCACGTTCGTACTCTTTACCAACAATAAAGCCTGTTATGTTTTGTAAAAAAAGCAAAGGTATTTTGCGCATTGTGCATAGCTCGATAAAATGAGCGCCTTTTTTTGCAGTTTCGGAAAAAAGCACACCATTATTTGCAATAATACCAACAGGGAATCCCATTATATGTGCAAACCCTGTAACAATGGTTGGAGCATACCGCTCCTTAAATTCATGAAAGCGACTGCCATCAACAATACGCATGATTATTTCGCGTGCGTCAACAGGTTTTTTCAAATCGGTAGGAGCAATGCCATAGAGTTCTTTGGCATCGTAAGCGGGCTCTTCAATGGGTTTGGTTTCAAGTGCCTGCTTTTTTCTGTCTCCGAGTGTTTCAAATATATTTCGGCAAATTTGTATTGCATGGGGGTCGTTTTCGGCAAAATGGTCTGACACTCCGGATATTGAAGTGTGCACATCGGCACCTCCGAGTTCTTCGGCAGATACCTCTTCGCCTGTGGCGGCTTTAACCAATGGCGGCCCTCCAATAAAAATGGTGCCTTGGTTTTTAACAATTATATTTTCGTCGCTCATTGCCGGAACATATGCGCCACCGGCTGTGCATGAGCCCATTACAATAGATATTTGCGGGCAGCCCATAGCCGACAGTTGGGCTTGGTTATAAAAAAAGCGTCCAAAATGGTATTTGTCGGGAAAAACATTGGCTTGTTCGGGTAAAAACACACCTCCCGAATCGACCATATACACACATGGCAAACCGTTTTCGATGGCAATTTCTTGCGCACGGATATGTTTTTTTATTGCCTCTTTATTATATGTGCCGCCTTTTACCGTGGCATCATTGGCAACAATAACCGTTTCGTTGCCATGTATTACACCTATTCCGGCAACAATACCGGCACTCGGAAATTGGTTGTTATACATTTGGTATGATGCCAATGCCGATAATTCAAGAAAAGGGGTATTGGGGTCGATAAGCAAATCAATACGCTCGCGGGCAAGCAGTTTGCCACGCTCTTTATGCTTTTTTACAGCCTTTTCAGAACCTCCTTGTTTAACTTCTTGGAGAGTACTTTTATAAGTTTCAAGAATTTTATCGAAAGCTTTTTTATTGGCTTTAAAACTCTCTGATTGAATGGTAATTTTCGATTTTAATTTGTACAAGGTTTGAGGTTTATAAGATTTATATTCAATAATCAATGTTGTCGCAGTTAAGAGAAGTATATATTTCCCTTTTCCTTAATCATCTTTTAAGATGGATTTATCTGCTTTGATATCGACGATATTGATTCAATAATCTAAATATGTAGATATATATTTGTTTTCCAATATAAAAATTATATTCCAATTTTTCAAGTAAATTTTAATCAAAAGGATTCCTTGAGGCTTTGTCTCGGGGTTCCATATATTCTCTCCTAATTTTCAGGGGAGATAGAGGGGTAAAATGCAGGTGTTAATTATTAGGATAGTTTACTCAATTGAAAATTAATATGTTAGGTTAAAACAGGTTATTAAAAAGTACTATATAAATTACAATATGTTAATAGTTAGCCTGCAGCAGGCTGGTTAATAGCTGCCAATCAAAAAAGTAAAAATTATGAATTAATCAGGTTAAATATATTTAGTGCTAAGGGGTGTTGTTTTTTTCGGCTACGCATCTAAAACCTAACCAGCATGTGGGTTTTGTATAGTTGTATTCTTTTTCTATCTTAAAATTATCTAAATTTTCTTTCCAATGCCCGCCCATGGCAACACCTTTTTTATCGGTCATTTCAGCAATATTCCCGAAAGTGTTGTAAATACCATAAATATTTGGATAATATGAACCAACGGCAGTTGTAATGTCGGCATTGTTTTTTAGTGTGCCTGTTTTGTTCGCATCATCAATAAGGTTTGTTATAAAGTTGCCAAACACCATTTTTTCTGATATTATACTGTATCTATTTGGGTGTTTTTTTATTATCCGTTTCTGGAATTTTTTATCGATATCGACATCAGAAAAGCTTAGCCACTCTTGTTTGCTTGGCAGGCGGAATGTGTAAACAACAGGGATATTTTTAAGCGGGAGCTCGTTTGTGGCTATTTTATTATTTTGGATATAGATTTTTTCGTTTACCCTGTCGGAGCGCCATTTGCAATAAGCCAGAGCTTGATTGTAGCTGATGCCTACGATTGGGTAAGCTGCATAAGCCGGATGCCTGAAATAGTACTCTACATATGGTTCGCTATTGCCATTATTTTCTCTCCATACCAAAGTGTCGGGCAATGCCTGTTGATATTCGGGTGATTTTTCGCCATGTTTTTTCTCAATCCAACTTAAATATTCTTTCCAATTCAAATTGGTTATTTCAGTTTTGTCAACCAATAGCCCGCTTTTTGTTTTTACAAGGTTGAACTCTTGTTTTTTATTAAAACTTAATAAAACAAATAGCAGTAATGTAAGATAAATAACTCTTTTCATGGTGTTTGTATGTTTATAATAATATGTAATAGAAAAAATTAATGGTTATTTTATGCTATAACGCATTTAATACATAATTTATTTTTTGAAACCGCCCATTTTTTATGTCATAAAGAATAATATTATAGAAAATAATAGGCTATCAAAAAAAAACAGCTTTTTATTTTTATCCTTAATTCCGCAACTGTCGGAGTTAATTATTTGATAGTTACGGCGTGAGTTCTTTTTGAAAGTCTCACATTTTATTATTATAAATATCTTTAAATCAACAACTCACAACGTACTCCCGAATATACGGGACAAGCTTTGCGTATTTAAGGTTCATATCAATTGTTAATATTTTTACTTACTTATTTTTTTTGCCTTAAAAATTTTACCGGGTTTTAACATTTTTGCTAAATCCTCGTTTGAGGC
>CAYQPP010000347.1:0-3492 GCA_964419235.1 uncultured Bacteroidales bacterium | reverse complement strand
CGTAATACACCGAGTCGATAACCAACCCCGAGGTATCTTTTATTACAACTGCCCTGCCCGATGCGGACAACGATGTGGACGAAAGCAACCCAACGACATTGCCAAAACCCTGAAAAGACTCAACGGCACCCGTTTGGCATACTATCAGGCATTCGTTTGGCAGCAGCTCTTTTTCGGGAAATACTTTTCGGGTATTACCAAACCAAAGCTCCCAACCTGTCAGATTTATTGTATATGCGCTCCTGTTATACAGCTCTAAATAATCAGACTCGGGCAAGCCAACCGAAGGCACGGGGTCAGCCATTATTTCGTTTATCACAACATCAAAACTGTTTGGCGGATGGTACAAAAAACCAATAGTTGTGTCATTTATTATATTCCCGCACAAGTCGGCAACACCCCGCAAGGTTATATTATACCCGCTGTTTGGTTGGATAGGGCTGGCAAGGTAAACTGTTATGTTTTTTGAATTTTGGCTTAGGTTTATTGAATCTATAAGCCCTATTTCAGGCTCAGTAGTAAAAAAAACATGAATGTTGACAGAATTAAAATCAAGCTCCTCGCTAAAACCAAAAGTAAAAGTTGTTAACGATTGAAGCTCCCAATTGGTTAGTTTTGGGGCTATGGTGTCGATATTGGGCGCATAAACCGAATTTTGTGTGCCCGGAGTGCCGCCTTTTGTGTCAACACTTGCACTCCAGTTTTGTGCCGCGCCGCACAGGTTGTCGGGGTCTATGCGCTCCAACGACCAGCCGCCGTCTTGTTTTTCCTCATCCGTTATCCAATCGGGTTTATAAAAAAGGCTGTCGATAAGTAAACCGTTTTTTGATATTAACCATAGCGGCTTACCCGAATTGGTTAACGAAGTTGAGCTTATCATACCAATGGTTTTACCATAATTCAAAAAATCATCTGTATTAGCCGCACTTGTAACAATTACATATTCGCCAATTCCGATAATAGTATCGGGAAAAGTTTTCACAAGCCCATCAATAACCAACTGCCAACCGCCAAGATTAAAAGGGTTGCCGCCGCGGTTAAATATTTCAAGGTAATCGGCTTCGGGCAAACCAACGGCTGGCGAATGATCAAACATAATTTCGGTAAAAACCACATTGTGCCTTTCGGCAGGCACCTCATACCAAAATAGCAAACTTTCGGGCTGCATTATACTGCCCTCAGAATCGGCAATATTGCTTACTGTAATTTTATAATCGGTTGTTTTTAAACTATTTACCTTTAACAATACCCTGTTGGGGAATTCGTTATCAAAAACCGCTTGCTCAACAGATATTTGGTCGTCGGTTTCAGATGTCAACAGATAGTTGCTTATGTTTTCGGCCCCGGACTGAACAATAGGTTCTGAAAAGGTTAATTCAACCGTATTATTTGCAATACCCTGTGCCTTAATTAGTTTGGGCGGCGAGTTTAACCTACCCGCATAAATATTATCGCACCATAACTGCCCTGCCCTTGTTGAGCTGTACTGAAATACCAACCCATGATAGGGCAAATCGACAAAACCCCGTTCGGTAAATTTTTGTGTGTAAATTAAATTATTGAAGGCAATATTTTCGGCATATGCTATTTGCCAACTTCCGGGCACTTCGCGAATAACCTCAATAGCGACGGTATTATTTTTATCCCAATCAAAACCGGTTTCAACAACAAGGGTTTTATTGCCGAGCGAATCAATTTTCCAAAGCGACAATGTGTCGTTGCTTCCCAAAAAGTTAACCCCAACCGCATAGCCATAATTTTTTGCACTTGTTAAATTACTGTCGGCTGCCATTAAATAGTACCAAAAACGGTTTGATGATGTTGGGTCGAAATTGCCGTTTTTAAGCACAAAACGCCATATCATTTTCCCATAATCCATTTTTGGCTCATTATAAACAGACGAAATATAGCTTGTGCCGCTAACCCCCGACAGATTATGCTTTAACGAATATCCACCGTCAATTGAATCGACCGGTGAGGCTTGCCAATCGGAGGTGTTATGCCAGTTTGCAAGATTCCCATTCTCAAAATCATCGTAAAAACAGTACTTGCCTACCAAAAGGCTGTCTAAAAGGTAATCGGTAAAATTTTCGGAAGATATTTTTATTGTAGCAGTATCGCTTAACGTAAAATTTAACCCGTTAAAAACAACCTTGCCGTCAATAAAATCAGACAATAACGAGTTAACGGACTGCAATACCCCATTGCCTGAAATATGCTCTAACCGTATGCTCCCATTTTCGTCAATATCAATATTGCCATTTGCATCAACAGCCTCAACGGCAATGCTAAATATTGAATCTTGCCAAAGCGGCATATGCCCTACCCTAACATGCAATTCGGTTGCCTCAACCTGAATGTTAAGTTTATTGATGCCTGTTTTTACCGAACCCCATCCAACTTTTGAGCCTGCGGGGTTACAATATACATGTGCCGAATCTAATAAAAACTCCAATTGCCGCCCGTCAGCATTTGGTAAACCCTGTTTTAAACTTAGCAAAACCTTGCAAGTATCGGCAAAAGCCAAACCTTGGTCAACCTCAAAAATACCGGTCGTGTTAAAAATTATTTTTTGATTCTCAATTCTCCCTAAAACCGTGTCGGTAAATGCCGTCGAGATAAGTTTTACCTCGTTTATAATTGAATCCCATTTGGTAAAATAGTTGTTTGTGCCTGCCTGCAAAACCAAACTGTCGATAATGGTATTTTTTCCGTCGGCTGTTGCCGAATCGGTAATTGAAAACTCCAGTACAGGCATTGGCAATGTGTTTTGCAACGATGGTATTTCATCGGGTATCGAAAATGTGGTAACTTTTATGGTTGATGAACTGTCGTTTGCAGGAATCTCCTCAACGCTGCCGTCAATAATTAGGTTGTCGAGCCTAAAAGCCCCCCCACCCGATGTTGTGCGAGAACCATTATCCCAACCGGCAATTTTTAAGGTAAGCTGTGTAATTTGCGAATATCCGGTAATAGGCCGGCTAACGGCTTGCAATGTGGCCTCGGGCATATTTTGACTATAAACAGAACTGCTATTTAATAAAATACTTACAGCCGCAGGCCCCGCTCCTGTCGCATAAGCCTCAAAAGCAATATTTGTGATAGAAAACCTATAACCTTCTACGGCAGAAATATCAACATAAAAATACTTTGCATCGCCTTCGTTTGTTTGCCCCCACCCCCCCGACTCCTCAACATAAGGTTCGTCAGTAAAATATGTACCGGTAGTAACATTAGTGCTAATTGTACCCTGCGAAAGGCTTAATTCAGAAACTAACAGGTATGTGTTACTGCTCGATGTGTTCAAATAGGGCGAAGTATTAAAATCAAACGAAACAATTTGGGCTTTAATTAAATTGAAAGATATAAGTAGCAGTATAATTAAAATTGATGTTTTTTTCATAGTTTATGGTGCAATTATTACTTAAAGCCATTATTTTTACCAAATTATTAAAAATTGTTGAGACTTTGAGCGAATATCAAAAATTAATT
>CAYQPP010000346.1:0-3504 GCA_964419235.1 uncultured Bacteroidales bacterium | reverse complement strand
AAGCTCTGAAAGAGCGTAAGCATAATAACAACTAAGACCTATCCAACCTCAAAGCATCTGCAAGACCTTTGAGCGTTGCGACAGTTGAACAACAAACACATTCAATAACTTGCGCATATCCACATATATAAAAAGAAATAAACAATTTTTTGTTGAAAACATGGTTTTATAATCTATAACCTGAACGGTAATCTTTTTTATCTTTACCATATTTTTATAAAAAACACACGAAATGATTTACAAATTATTGAAAGTTTCATTTTTATTTTTTATAATCTCGATTATAGCCTTACCGGTGCAAGCGCAAAATTCGCTGCTATATGCCGATGAGGATTTAAACTATAAAAAAGGGGTTGAGCTGTTTGAAAAAGAGAAATACGCGCAGGCGCAGTTTTTTTTCAACCGTGCTGTCGAATATTACGGCACCGAGCATACCGATATAAAAGCCGATGCCGAATACTATTTGGCATTGTGCGCAATTGAACTGTTTAATACCGATGCCGAATACCGCATTTCGCAATTTATTGCCAAATACCCCGAAAGCCCGAGAACACGAGTGGCTTATTTTGAGATGGCAAAGTTTAAATACCGCAACAAAAAGTACGACGAGGCGGTATTCTATTTTAATAAGGTGTGGAAACAAAACCTTTCTAAAGAGCAGCTTTATGAATTCTATTTTAAAAAAGGGTATAGCCTTTTTAAAGAGGATAGGTTAGACAAATCGGCTAAAATGTTTTTTGAAATCCTTAATAAAGAGACAAAATATTCAGGTCCGGCAAATTACTATTATTCGCATATTGCCTATATTAACAAAAACTACGAAACGGCATTAAAGGGTTTTGCAAAATTAAAAGACGATGCAACTTTTGCACCTATTGTACCATATTATATGGTGCAGATTTATTATCTGCAAGGAAAAACCGACAAGGTACTTGAATATGGCCCGCAACTGTTAGAGTTGCCAAAAACCAAGCGCGAAGCCGAAATATCGAGACTTGTGGGAGAGGCATTATATGCAAAAGGTCAATATCAAGAAGCTTTGGAGTATCTTGAAAAATATAAAAAGAAAGCCGATACCTATACCCGCGAAGATATTTACCAGTTGGGCTATGTTTATTATATGACAGGCAGATACGAGGAGTCGGTGTCAACATTCTCAAATATTACCAACGTTGACGACGGGCTTACACAAAATGCCTTTTTTCATATGGCAAATTGTTACCTAAAGTTAGAAAAGAAAGAACAGGCACGTATGGCATTTGAGGCTGCATCTGAATTAAATTTTGACAACGAAATAAAAGAGATATCACTGCTAAACTACGCCAAACTATCATATGAGCTGTCGTATTCGCCGTTTAACGAAACAATAAACGCATTTTACAACTATATAACATCGTATCCACAATCAATACACCACGACGAGGCATACAGTTATTTGGTAAAGGTTTATCTAACATCAAAAAATTATAAGGAGGCTTTGGCTTCACTAAACAAAATTAAGGTAAAATCGCCCGAAATGATGGTTGCCCACCAAAGGGTGGCATTTTTTAGAGGGCTTGAGCTATTCAATAATTTAGAATTTTCGGGTGCTCTGGCGGCATTTGAGATATCGCTTCAGCAAAAAAACTTCGACAAACAACTGCACTCGCTTGCTATTTATTGGAAAGCCGAGGTACTATATCGTTTAGAGAGGTACGAAGAGGCAGCCGTGCAGTATAACAATTTTTTATTAACGCCCGGCGCATACATGCTAAAGGAGTATAATAATAGTTATTACAATATAGGCTACTGTAATTTTAAGCAAAAACAGTACAGGCAGGCAATTTCGTGGTACCGTAAATATACCGACAAAGCTGATGAAGTAAACCAGATTAAAAGAGGCGACGCCTTTATACGAATTGCAGATTGCTATTTTGTCGAGAGCCAATATACCGATGCCATTGAGTATTATAACGAAGCAATAGCGTTAGATACTTTTGACGTGGATTATGCCATTTTTCAAAAAGGTTTTTCGTTTGGGTTGCTGAAAAAACAGGGCGATAAAATAGCCACGCTAACTACTTTGTTACAGCAAAACCCAAATTCAACATATGCAGCCGATGCTTTATATGAGCGGGGCAGGAGCTATGTGTCTATCGACTCGGTTAAATTGGCAATTGACGATTATAACCTTATGCTTACCCGCTACCCCAACAGTATTTATATTGTTAAAACACTGCTTCAGCTCGGTCTTCTTAATTATAATATAAACGAATATAATTTGGCATTGGTTAGTTATAAAAGAGTGGTGATTGATTACCCGGGCACGCAAGAGGCAAGCGATGCATTGCTCGGTATAAAAAATATATATTTAGATATGAATAAGGTTGACGACTATTTTACTTTTGCCAAAGAGCAGGGCGGCGTCGAAAACATCAGTATTAACGAAAAAGATTCGCTAACATGGCTCTCGGCCGAAAAAATATATATGTCGGGTAACTGGATGCTTGCAAACCAAATGTTTAACGATTACCTTACCCAATACCCTAACGGTAAATTTTCGCTAAATGCCCATTATTACCGTGGCGACTGCAATTTAAAGGCTAACAGGACAGACTCTGCCCTTAACGATTTTAGCTATGTTATAGAAAAACCGAAAAATATATTTACCGAACCGTCGCTGTTAAATGCAGCAGGCTTGAATGTTAAAATAGGCGCCGATTCTATTGCATATATTATTTATAAACAACTTGAAAACCAAGCCGAAATAAAATCGAATTTATTGCTGTCGCGAAAAGGGCAGATGAACGCTGCGTTTAAATTGCAAAATTACAACAATGCCATTGAGTCAGCTCGTAGGGTGTTGATAACCGATAAAATTCAAGAGGAGGAGGTGCGTGAAGCACGCATGGTAATGGGAAAATCATTTAAAGAACTCAATTTATTGGATGCAGCATTGGTACAGTTTAGGATTTTGGCTCAAGACGTAAAAAATATTGAAGGCGCCGAAAGCAAATACAGGGTATCCGAAATTCTATACGCACAGTCGGAAACCGACAAAGCAGAAGAAGTTATTTTAGAGTTTATCGGACTTGGGACACCACACCAGTATTGGCTGGCAAAGGCTTTCTTGTTGCTGTCCGATATTTATCTTGCCAAAGATGACCGTTTTCAGGCAAAAGCAAATTTGCAAAGCGTAATCAATAACTACAACATTTCTGATGACGGTATTATTGAAGAAGCACACGAAAAATTTGATAAAATTGTTACTATGGAAAATAGGCAGTTTAAGGTTGAGAAAGAGATTGAAGGAGATTGAAGGAGATTGAATGGGATTGAAAGAGATTGAAGGAGATTGAATGGGATTGAAAGAGATTGAAGGAGATTGAAAGAGATTGAGGGAGATTGAGGGAGATTGAGGGAGATTGAGAGAGATTGAAGGAGATTGAGAGAGATTGAAGGAGATTGAAGGAGATTGAGAGAGATTGAAGGAGATTGAGAGAGATTGAAGGAGATTGAAGGAGA
>CAYQPP010000345.1:0-3506 GCA_964419235.1 uncultured Bacteroidales bacterium | reverse complement strand
CCCTATGTTGATGCTTATGCCCTTTCAGGGCTTTTTTTCGCAACGCTTTGAGGTTAGTGAATAACTTTTGAGCGTAATTACACTTCAGCGTTGTAACTCCACCCTCCGGGTGGTTTTGTTGTTTTACTACACCAAACAAGTGCTGTTTTTTTTTAACCGCAGAGAGTGTGGAGGTCGCAGAGGTTTTTTTGATCAGAAACTTGCAATAAAAGCCTCTAAGTTTTGCGACTGCTCAATACATAGTTTTTTTCGTAGGCGCGACCTCGACACTTTAACACTATCGGGGCTTTGGTTTAAAACAGATGCAATGTCCTTATTGTTCATGCCAAGCCTTATAAATGCGCACAGTTTTAATTCGCCTGCAGTTAATTCGGGGTATGTTTTCAATAAATTTTTGTTAAACCCTTTATGCACTTTGTCAAAAGAGAGGTTAAACCTGTACCAGCCATCCTCTTTTATGCGGTTGTTAAACTCTTTTATTGCTTGGTTTAGGGTGTTTAGTATTTTTGTGTTTTTCGGGTCTATCATTGTACTCAACTCGCGGAGTTTTTTAGTAATATCGACATTAAATTTATTGCTTTTTACAAGATACAATGAGCTTTCGGTCAACTCTTGGTCTTTAGCTTCAACCACCTGTTTTTGAAACTCGAAAACCATTAAAGCCGAATGGGTTCGGGCTACCAGCTCAATAGGGTCAATGGGTTTCCTTATAAAGTCGATGGCGCCGGCTTGTAGTGCCAGTTGCAAATCGGTTGATGTAATATGTACGCCGGTTGCCATAATAACGGGGATATCTTTTGTCTCTTTTTTTGTTTTTAGCTGTTTAATTACATCAATTCCTGTTAAATGCGGCATATCCCAATCGGTAACAATTAAATTAGGATGAACTTTTGATGCTATTTCAACGGCATTTTTAGGGTTGTTGGTCTGAAAAATATCATATTGCGGGCAATACTGTTCAAAAATCGAGATAAATGTTTTCAAATTATCAATATCGTCGTCTATAATAAAAACCTTGTGCCTTTCCATAAACTATTTTTTGGTTAGAGCCAGCTCAAGCAGCTCGTTGTACATTTGCTGATTACAGTTTAAAACGCTATTTTCAATCAGGTTGCAAAATTCTTTAAGCTCTTTGTTTTCTCTGTTTATCAGTTTTAGTATATTTCTTATTTCTGAAACTTCATAAATATCTTTTGTTTGCAATGTTTTGATATGAGGATGCAAAACCTCTCTGTTTTCGCGCGATAACAAAAGGTAATTCTCTTTTTCGTCGGGTTCAACAATGTCCGATGTTTTTGTTTCAATATAACTTAGTTCAATATAAAAATCAGAGCCTTTGCCAAGTTCCGATTCAACGCCTATTTTTCCGCCTTGAGCCTCAATTGCCATTTTGCAATAGGTAAGCCCTATGCCTGTTGAGCCCGAGTAACCCAGTTTGCGTTTTTCGCGCTGTTCAAATTTCATAAATATCTGGTCGATGTTTTTGCTTGGGATACCCTCGCCATTATCAATTACATGCAGCCTAAACCTGTTGTTTTTAATAGGTTCGGTATTTATTATTATTATGCTGCCCTGCGCGCTAAATTTTATGGCATTTGTTAACAAATTTATTATTATGCGCTCAAAAGATGCGCTGTCGATATTTACTTTATAGTCGTAATCTATTTCGGTTTTTATTTTTATGCTTTTCTCTGAAAGCACAAAGCTCATATTGGTTTTAATTTTATATATCAATGGGTTGATATACTGTTCTTTACACTCGGGCATAAACGATCGCCCCTCGTATTTGTAAACGTCAAGTATATTCATTACAAGGTTTAGCATCTGCTTGCCCGATTGAAATATAACCTTCTCCTTGTCGGGATAGTTGTTTATTTTTGCAACGTTAAGTATGGTATTTAAAGGGTTTTTTAGGTCGTGAACAATCATATTTGTCAATTGCTCTTTAAAAGTTGAGAATTCTTGAAGTTTTTTATAGGCGTTTTTTAGCTCATAACTTTGGGTTTGAATGCTGTTTCGTTGGTCTAAAACCAATTGGTAGGTTTTTTCGAGTTTTTGTTTGCTTTTTATAAAAAAGAAACCAAATATTATTACCGATGCTAAAACAATAAGCAGTATTGCCCCAACAAGCAGCAGCCTTTTAAGGTCTTCTTCTTTTACTTGGTTTTGCCTTATCAGGTCTTGGTTTTGTTTCTCCTTTTTTAGCGACTGGTACTCTATTTCAAGTTTTTCGATATTACGTTTGCTGTAAGTATTAAAAATACTGTCGTTAAGCATTGCATATTTTTTATAATAGAGCAGGGCGCTGTCAAAGCGGTTAAACATTTCATACGAATTATAAAGCCCCTCGTATATTTCAGAACTCATGGCAATATCGTTAATATACCTTGATAAAAACAGGGCTTGCTGATATTGGTTAATCGCATTTTGATATATTTTAAGGTTCTCAAAAAATTCGGCAATCTCCATAATACTGTTTATCTGTCCGCGAATATCTCTTAACTCTTTATTTATTTTAAGCCCTTTTTGCAGGTGATCATACCCTGCCTTAAAATTTTTAAGTTTCACATAAACCGACCCGATATTGTTGTGCAGCGATGCTATTTTTGAGGGTTTGTTTAGTTTTTTCATTACCGCAAGCGATTTTTTATAGTGCTTTAGCGCCAAGCCCAATTCGCCTTGGCTTTCGTAAACCAAACCGAAATTATTGTTAACAATAGCCTCTTCGTAAATATTTTTGTTTTGCCGCCTAATTTTTAACGATCTGTTTAAATATTTTAATGCCAATTCAAAATTGCTTATTTTTTCGTAAATAATGGCAATGTTGTTGGTTGTTGCCCCAATGCCCCAACTGTTGCCTAATTGTTCTCTAATTTTTAGCGACTCATGGTAATAATACAAAGCGCTGTCGTAATTATGCTTTCTTTTATAAAGAAGCCCAAGACAGTTATATGACATTGATATTAGAACCGAATCGTTTAGCTCTAAACTTTTTTTAGTAGATAACGAGAGGTATTTTTTTGCTTTTGCAAGATTCTCTTTTTGCAATTCAATTAAGCCTAAGCTATTTAAGTTTAATGCTATACCTGCCTCGTTTTTAAGCTTTTTGTTTAATTTAACACTTTTGTTGATATAGTAATACGCCGAGTCGTACCTGTTTTTTATAGCCCAAACGTCTCCTATTAGTCCTAACACGTTTGCTTTTGAAACCGTATTGCCCTCGGTAACATAAACTTTAAGGCTTTTTTTATAAAACTGTAATGCGCTGTCGGGGTAGGCATATTTTAAATTATTGCCTAATAAATTGTAAATAATAGAACGCTCATGTGGGTTGTAGGTTTTTGACAATTTTTTAAGCAAAACATCACAATTTTGCGACAATGCATTAAAAGCAGTTATCCACATAAGTGTTAATATTGTTGCTACTATTTTGCTTTTATTATGCATGAGTTAATGGCTATATTATTTGCCGTTTTGTTATAAAAAAATCAAATTTATTAGTTATT
>CAYQPP010000344.1:0-3518 GCA_964419235.1 uncultured Bacteroidales bacterium | reverse complement strand
GATATTATTGCTATTGTCTCTCTATTCATCATATTTTGACTTTTCCTATTTGCAGTGCAGCAGTTTTTTGCATGAAGTACAACATTTAGTTAAAGAAAGTGCATGTTTTACCCTACTTCTTAACATCTTCTAAATCAGTTAGACAATTACGTAGGCGGTGCAAGTTTTTGCCGTAAACCCATTTAAAATATCGGCGTTGAAACCAACAACCGCCAATTGAAATAAAGGCAACAAACAACACTATTAAAAGCAGGCTGGGCAATGTAAAAAAGCTATTCCACTCATCTTGGGTGGCAGCACTATGAAAACCAAGCAAAAAACCGCCCACCCCTGCTATTGGCACTAATATGGCAGCCATGCGTATATATTGCTTCACAAGCTTGTCGAACCGTACGATAAACTCGCCAAGATAACTTTTTAAATCAGGGTGGTTTGACAGTTTAAGATTTATAACATTTATATAAGGCAAAAAACTTATTGATAACACCACACCTATAAACAGTAAAGCAAATTTGGTATCATTGGGGTTTATAAAATGAATAAACAGCACTAAAAAAACCGAAAGCACAAAAGTAAAAGTCGATTCAAAAATAAGTTTCCTCCGTATTTTTGAAAGTTCGCTATTCGACCTCTTTTTTACAATCCGTTTTATATCATCGGCTGAATACTCCTTTAATGATTCAGCTTCGGATATGGCTTTCCATGCATTTTTCAGGTTATCCAATTCATTCATCATTATCCATCAATTTTTTTAGTCGTTTTTTTACCCTATTCATTTTTACCTTAATATTATTTACGGTTAAACCGAGAATTTCAGAAATCTCAGCATAAGCAACCTCCTCAAGATAAAGCAATACCAAAGTCCTGTCAACATCGTTAAGTTTTTTTATTGCACGGTGCAAGGCCGAAACCTGCTCCTTTTTTTCTTCCTCAACATAAAACGGCGTATCATCGTGTACGCCAAACAATTTTTCATCATCACTATTGTCAAGCTTATGTTTTTTCTCTTTTCGTATCCACGAAATTGCCGTGTTAATAGCCACCCTATACAGCCATGTCGAAAATTTTGAATCACCCTTAAACTGTGGATAAGCCCTCCATGCCTGAATACAAATCTCTTGAAACATATCGTCCGATTCGGCACTATTATGCCCATACATAAAACTTACCTTCCTAATTAAAGGTTGGTGCTCTTCAATTTTTTTTATTACATCTTCGTTATTCACAAAAAATCTAATTTCAGTTTATAAGTAGCTTATTTATTAATTTAGTTACATCATAAATTATAAAATAAAGAAAATTTTTAAAGTTGACTATTCCCGTGGCAGAGCTAAATAGTATTACGCCAACTTTATTTCAGCCCAAAAGCTGAAAATCGAATTTTCATTATTTTACCCCTCTATTAACCAGCAATTGCTGGTTGATATCTCCCCTGAAAATTAGGGGAGAATATATGGAACCCCGAGGCAAAGCCTCAAGGAATTCTTTTGATTAAATGCCCATCAACAAAATAATAATTCACAAAGTACTAAATTTCAGTATAAAAAAACACTAAAAAAGTTTTGGATAGAAAAATAAGTTTTATCTTTGCACCTCAAAATTTTTTAATAATAATTTAAATATTTAATTATGCCTGTAAGAATCAGATTAGCAAGACATGGTAGAAAAGGCAGAGCCTACTATCATATTATTGCAGCCGATAGCAGGGCGCCACGAGATGGTAAGTTCATAGAGAGATTGGGAAATTACAACCCAAACACAAATCCTGCTACTATTGAACTTAACTTCGACCGGGCATTGCATTGGCTTCAGAATGGTGCACAACCAAGCGACACCGCAAGAGCAATTTTATCATACAAAGGTGTTATGATGAAAAAACACTTATTAGAAGGTGTAACTAAAGGTGCTTTTGACGAAGCAGCTGCCGAGCAAAAATTCAACGAATGGATGGCTGATAAGACATCAAAAATTCAAGCAAAAGTTGATAATATTAATGCAGCAAAATCATCAGATTCAAATACACGCTTAGAGGCTGAACGAAAAGTTAGCGAAGATAGAGCTCAAGCTTTTGCTGAAAAAAATGCAGCCTTAGCTAAAGAAGCTGAAAATGCAGCTAAAGCAGAAGCCGAGGCAAAAGAAGCTGAAAAAGCTGCAAAAGAAGCTCCTGCTGCCGAAGCAAAAACTGAGGAGGCTCCAAAAGAAGAAGTAAAAGCTGAAGAAGCTCCTGCCGCTGAAACAAAAGCTGAAGAGGCTCCAAAAGAAGTTGCTAAAGAAGCCCCAAAGACTGAAGAAGCTCCTAAAAAAGAAGAAGCCCCTAAGGAAGAAAAGAAAGAAGAGTAAGGACTACTGCATGAAAAAGCAGGACTGTTTTCAAATAGGAATAATAATAAAAACCCACGGAATACATGGGGAGTTAATTTTTGAAATAACAAGTCCCGACTTAGCTGAAAATATTAAGGAATCAATACTCGTTGAAATCGACGGGTTGTTGGTTCCTTTTTTTATTAAGCAAATAAAACAGACAAGCCCACAGCGGCTACGCGTTTTGCTCGATTGGGTTAGTACCAATAATCAAGCAAAAAAGCTTACAAACTGTGCAATTTTTCTTCCGTCAGATAAAATTACCTTTCAAGAAATTGATATAGACGAAAACCTTGATATACTAACGGGCTTTATGGTAATTGACACCATATTTGGCGAGTTGGGAAACATTGATTATATTATTGATGACAAGCTTAACCCAATAATGTCGGTAACCTACAAAAAAAGCGAAGTACTTATACCCGTTAACCCCGATTTAATTGTAAACATAAACCCCGAAAACAGAACAATTACCATCGATAGCCCCAAAGGATTAATTGATTTGTACACAAATCCGGAATCAAATGAAATTACAGGTTAAGTGCTATCCAAAACAGTAAGTATATGAAAAACAAGTAGTTTCGAAGTGTAAATCTTTCAATTTACAAAAAAGTTTAATCGGGCTACAACCCTTGATATTATAACTGTATCGCTTATTTTTTATATACATTGTTGTGGGTAGTGATTTTTTCAGGAGAAATCTCTACAACCTTCCCTTCTCTTGAAACAATTAATGGAGTCTTTTTATATTTTTTAAACTCAATCAATTTTTTATATGCTCTTTCTAATCCTTCTATTATTTTTTCACTATTATCCATAATTATTTCAATTTATATAATTTCAACAAGCTATCCCATTTATCATGATTTTTTACAAAGCTGTTTATACTATTTTTGTGAGCAATAATTTCATAAGGTTCTCCTGAATTATCAATAAACATCCATTCATCAACGATGGATTCAAATATGTTATAAAAATTTCTTAATCCATTCTCATATCTCCGTCTAATAACACTTTCAGGAATAGTATGTCCACCTTCTTTTACTCTAGTTTCAACTCTTTTAACAGCTAAATCAGATGTTCGTAACCAAAAAAACAACAAAGTAACATGGTATCCTTTTTCTTTTGCGTCAAGAACAAGATTTTTATAACTTTTT
>CAYQPP010000343.1:0-3532 GCA_964419235.1 uncultured Bacteroidales bacterium | reverse complement strand
GGGGAGAATATATGGAACCCCGAGGCAAAGCCTCGAGGAATTCTTTTGATTAAAATTTGTTGGTTAATTTAACTTTAAGTTAAGTATTACAATTTCGGGGCGATTGCCAATGCGTACCGGTGGTCCCCATGTTCCATAACCCGATGAAACATAAAAATGTGTATTGCCTTTTTTTATCAAACCCCAATCAAGTTCAAAAACCTTTTTTGTAATAATCCCGAATGGCCAAAATTGCCCTTTGTGTGTATGCCCCGACACCATTAAATCAACTCCATTTTTGGCAACAGAATCAAACTCAACAGGCTGGTGGTCTATTAAAATTATAGGTTTTGATTTATCTATATTTTTTAAAAGCAGGTTTATCGGCATTCTTGCATTGCCCGTAAAACGCTTTTTGTCTTTATCGTCGCGGCCGGCAAGCAAAATAATACCATTAACATCAATAACCGTATCTCGAATATACCGAATGCCAAATTGCGACAAATAATTGATGCTAACATCGGGCTTGCCAATAAACTCATGATTTCCGGTAACGGCAAATTTGCCAAGGGGCGGATTAAGGTTGTTAAAATACTTGCCCATATTGTTTTTTATTACAGGCAGTGGGTTATGGTCAACTAAATCGCCGCCAAACAGCACTAAATCAACATTTTGTGCATTTATCAGCTTTACTAATTTTAAAACACGGCGGCTACCTATTATATAACCCATATGGATGTCGGTAACTAAAGCTATCTTAATATTTTTCTGCGCACCTTGCTTATCAATATTAATATCAATATTTACTACTCTTGGCGTAATAGCATTTATATGCCCATATAAAACAAGCAAAAGTGTAATTGCCGAAACTCCAAAAAACAAATTTTTTCCCGTAAAGTAAGTGTTTACCCATGTGTTAGGAATATAATGGAACCAATGATTTGTAATTTTTAAAAGACTAATTATAAGCACAAAAATAAACAGATACCACAAAATAGCCAGCCAAAATGAACCTACATAAGTAATTATTTGTCCTATTTGTGTGGGTGTGCCCCGCTCTAAAAACTGACCTAAAATAAATGATAGCGTTAACCCCCAAAAAACCCAAACAAAAGCTGTTTTATAATGTGTTTGATGCAATGCCTGCAAACCTTTTGAGTAAACAAACCACGACCCTAAAAGGAAAATCCCAAAAAATACAGTAAAAAAAACTAAAAATGCTATATGCTTCACTATAATGTAGTTATGTTGGTTATATACTTTTTTAAAGCAACACTAATGAACAACTTCGCTGCCGATGAGGTGTCTTATATACAATACTGTGTTTCGCAGCAAGCTGCGGGGAACTTGCCTCGCCGTACAACTTTGGTAGGCGGGTAAAACCCACAAGTGTGGGATTAAAGTGCTCGCAAATCTGCAAAAGCAAGACTGGTTTTGGTAAAAGCTGATAAATGCTGTAATAATTCAATAATGAAATAGATGAATAAAAGGATTTAACTCAATATAAAAACTACCTATTTATTTATTTATTGTCCCGATTATGAAATATTGGACAGTCTTAACTATTCGGGCAGGCTGATTTAAAATATATGACCCTGACAAACAAATAAAAGAGATGGTTTTTAACTTATGATATATTAATAGTTGTATTGATAAAATAGATCAATTATGAATATTTCAATAATTAAAATAACAAGATAATGGATAATTGGTTGTTTTTGACAGAACAAGAAATCTTAAAAGAAATAGGTAAAAACCTTAAAAAAATAAGATTACAGCATAACATTATCCAAAAACATATGAGCAAGGAGGTAGGATTAAGTGTTTCGACAATTAGCCTGATAGAACAAGGGAAATCTACAACAGTTGAAAGTTTAATAAGGATTTTAATAAGATTAAACCGGATTAAAGACTTAGAATCGGTATTTAGAGTTGGTGAGAACTTAGAGTTGAAGTTAAAATTTGAAAAAGCAAAATTAAGGACAGAAAGAAAAAGAGCATCTAAAAAAATAAAATAGCAATGATAGTAGAAGTAACATTGTATAACAAGACATTGGGCACAATAGAGAGGAATAATAATAAAGGCAGTTCCACTTTTCAATACAGCAATGATGCAATAAGCAGAAGTATAGAGCCTTCTTCTATAATAATGCCTACGTAAGAAAGAGTATTTGAAACGAATAGAGACCATATTAATTTTCACAATCTGCCTTATTTGTTATCGGATTCAATACCCGATGATTTTGGTAATATGATGATGAAAGAGTGGTTAAATCAAAAAAACTTATCTATTGCCGACATAAATCCCGTTGACAGGTTAACCTATATTGGAAAAAGAGGCATGGGGGCGTTAGAGTATAAGCCTTTTAACCATAAAGAGAATAGTAATTGCAATATAAATGTTAGTGAATTATTAGATGTTGCAAAAAAAGTATTAGAGGGCAAAAAAGATATCTATTATAATGATTTAGATAAAGATAGCTTGAGCGATATATTAAGAATAGGGACTTCTGTTGGCGGGGCACGAGCAAAGGCTTTGATTGCCATTAAAACCGGTTCAAACAATAAAATTGAAGAAATTCGCCCCGGTGATATTATTCAGCCCGAAGGTTATTCATATTGGCTTCTTAAAATTGATGGGGCAAATGATAAAACATTAGGTGAGAGTGCCGGTATTGGAAAAATAAAATATGCTTATTATAAATTAGCTAAACAGGCAGGTATAAAAATGTCGGAAAGCTATTTATATGAAGAGAACAACAGGTTCCATTTTTTAACAAAGCGTTTTGATAGAACCAGCAAGGGTGAAAAAATTCATATGCAAACATTTGGAGCTTTGGCAGGCATTGATTACAGAACTCCAAAAGCAAGTAGTTATGAAACGTTATTTCGGGTAATGAAAATGCTTCAACTTACATATAATCAATTTGAGCAACAATATAGGCGAGTCTTATTTAATGTTTTTGCAAGAAATCATGACGATCATGTTAAAAACTTCTCATTTTTAATGAATAATGAAGGGAAATGGCAAATATCTCCAGCTTATGACATTACTTATCAGTATAAAGATGGTGGAGCTTGGACAAATGTCCATCAATCTTCGATTAATGGCAAATTCGATAATTTTACAAAAAATGATTTAGTAGGTTTTGGTAAAATATTTGGCATCAAAAAAGCCAATTATATTTTAGAAGAAGTTATAGCCGCAGTAAATCAATGGCCTATAATAGCTAAAGAGTTAGACATATCTAAAAAGAAAATAGAGAGTATTAGTAATAATTTGAGGGTTAATAGTGATTAACTATGTAAAAAACTGGCAATGCAATTATTTTTAAATAAATTTATAATTTTATAAACAACAGCTTATTGAAATTTTAAAATACTGATATATAGCATATTATAAAATATTTTTTAATAACTGTACATTATTGACAAACAAAACTTGTTAAGTTTTGTAAAACTGTATATCTTTTGAATTTAACAAACTTTAACTAACCGTAACGCTATTATGAATATTATCAAAAATTGGATTTTAGTACTTATATTAGTGAAC
>CAYQPP010000342.1:0-3545 GCA_964419235.1 uncultured Bacteroidales bacterium | reverse complement strand
GTGCTACCTACACAATGAAATTTGCCGAATATGCGCAAGTTCCGGGCGACGAGCAAGGCAAACTGCTTAAAGCTTACGAAAAGGAGCAAGAGGAGAACGAATAAACATATATCATACAATACCGTTTATAAAAAAACCATCTCAGACAGGGATGGTTTTTTTATTGTTTTAAAAATCGTTGTTTACCCCGAGCCCAAACAGGGCATAATCGTATTTTACGGGGTCGGATGCATCAAACTGTTTTAGTTTGGCGGTTAATTCAACAACGGCTTTCCAATCGTTTGAATTCCTTTGCAAAAGTCCGAGTTTTCGTGCTATGGTTCCTGAATGCACATCGAGTGGCATCATTAAATCAGCCATGCCTATTTGATTCCAAAGCCCAAAATCGACACCATTTTTGTCGTTACGCACCATCCAACGCAAGTACATGTTGAGCCTTTTTGCCGCCGAGCCTTTCTCTACATTCGCAAAATGCTTTTCGGTCCTTTTTTGGTGTGGCAACAAAAAAAAGAGCCCCCTAAAATAGTGTATTGCCTCTTTAATGCTTTTATTTGGCAAATATCCGGTTTTTATAACCTTATGAATGCCACCGTAGTTTTGATAGATGTTTTGCAACGATTTTATAAAGAAAACACAATCGTCGCCATTAAACGTTCGGTAAACAAACTGCCCAAACGGCTTAATGTCCGATTCGGAATGGTTCATGATAAAATCATACGGTTTGTTATCCATCCATTGCATAAGGCGGTTTGCCGATTTAAGGATTGCTTTTCTATTGCCCCAAGCAATTGTTGCCGCCAAAAACCCTGCAATTTCAATATCCTCTTTAAGTGTAAATTTATGCGGTATGGAAATTGGATCGAGCTCAATAAACTCAAGGCAATTGTATTTTTCAACTTTTGAATTTAAAAACTCCTTTAAGTATTGCATAAATAATAGGTCATCGGTTTTTTTCTCGGTTGAGTCATTTTTATTCTGCTTTTTGACGCAAACATAACATTTGAAACAGTAATAAAAAAAGTTGATGTTAAAATATATTTTTCGTTTTTGCTTAACCCGAAAAATTCGGGACTTATTTATTGAGAATCATTAGTTCTTTGCTTATCAACGTGTTGGCTTTCATTTATAAAAAATTTAATACTCCAAAAACGAGAGTAAAATATTTTGCAAAATATAATGTAACTATTTAAATGCCAACACTTACAGCAAATAGTTAACATTTTCTTATGAATAATGCAGGTTAACTATTCAATAATAACAGAATCGGAAACATACGACCAAGCCGTAAAGTAACCTAATACATCTATTCCAAAATTTGAAGCAGGATTGTATGGGGTTGATGAGCTACCCGGCCTTCCGCCTTTGCTTGCTGCGTCATTTATTTGTTTATGATATTTAAATGCCTCTTTGTCAACAGAATAAATTTTTACGGTAACTCTGTCGTTCTTAAAAAATGATTTTTTAATTACAGGGTATTGAATGGTGTCTCCAACAACAAATACCTTATCGTCAACCAATGCATAACTGTTTAATTTATTATTGATGTAGAATTTAAGTAAGAAATAGTCTTCGGTTGCAGGGTTATGCTTAAATTTAATTTCAAGAGAATATTTTGTCTCTTTTTGCCCCGGCCTTTGCATTTCAGATTCGGAAACTATAATATCGTAAATCTCACTTGAAGGCATCAGGTTTGAACTTGCCGTATAGTCTCCTTTTTCTGTCGAAATATTCATTCGGTAATTTTTGCCTACTTCTCCAATCAGGTTTTCGCCTTTATAAATACCATCTCCAACATAGTTAAGAACCTCTGTGTTGTTATCATTGTCGGTTATTACAATCGAAGCATTTTCTTCAAATATTGCTTTTTCATTTGTGAAATAATCGCTTGTATAACTAAGTTTTATCCAAACGGTTGAGTCTTTTAAAATTTGTCCTTCTGCTACTAATTTAGGGTTAGAACTGTTTAAATCAATTTCAATAACCTCTTCGCAAGAGTTAAGTATAATTGAGCCTAACACAATTAATAATACTTGTATCAATTTTATATTTTTCATCATTTTTAAAATTTAAAATTCCAAGAAATTGAGGGGACAATACCAAACAAACTCAACTTAACGGCCTCGGTAGCCCCCTGCACCATTTCGTTCTCTCTAAATGTAATTGAATAGGCATTGTACCTGTTGTAAACATTGTAAATAGAAAAATCCCAACTTGAATGAAACTTTTTCTTAGTTATGCCATCTTTTTTCATTGATTTTCCATCAAGATGAAAATTCAAATCTAATCGGTGATAATTAGGCATTCTGTATCCGTTACGCTCTGTATAGTATGGCACTTGTAAGCCATCGTATTCGTATTTTCCGCTTGGAAAGGTTACAGCATTGCCTGTGTAATAAATCCACGCAGCCGAAACAGATAGCTTTTTGCTTAGCTTGTATGTTCCGACAATAGATATATCGTGGTTTTTATCGTATTTTGCCAAATACCAATCGTTGCTATTTATACCATCAATTTTCTTTTCGGTTCTTGCTAATGTATAACTTATCCAACCTGAGAATTTTCCATATTTCTTTTTCAAATATAATTCTAAGCCATAACTTCTTCCTATTCCTGAAAGGATATTTGCTTCAATATTTTCATTTAACAGAATGTCTGTTCCATCTTCATAATCAATAATGTTGTCCATCTGTTTATAATAACTTTCAACGGAAAATTCGAAGGTGTTATTTTTAAAATTCTTGAAAAAACCTAACGCATACTGCGTTACAACTTGTGGTTTAATATTGTTTGTGCTTGGCATCCAAGTATCGGTAGGTTGCCCTGATGTGCTGTTAGACAATAGATGGATATATTGTGCCATACGGTTATATGAGGCTTTTACCGAACTGGTTTTGTTTAGCAAATAACTAAATGATAAGCGAGGTTCGTATTCAAAATAAGTTTTCATTATCTCGCCTTTTCCGAATGTCTCTGAATTAATAATTTCATTTTCTTCGTTATAAGTTTTAAATGTGCCTTCGCCTATTTGATTAAACAATGAAAGCCTTAGCCCGTATTCTGTTGTTAATCTATCTCCCAGTTTTTGACTGTTTAATATGTATATGGCACTTTCAAAGGCTTGCTTTTTATCGAGTATAACATCGGGGCTATCTTCGTTTTCAAACGACAAAACCCCCGGGCTAAAAGAATGCCTTGTTGAATTAAACCCATATTTTATAGTATTACGCGGGTTTAAAAACCAAGTAAAATCTTGTTTAAAGCCATAATCCTCTATTCCCGAACTCATTTCTACATCTTCGCCAACATTAAAAGCATAATCGTAATTGCTATATATTAATGTTGTGTTTGAGAACAATTTATTGCTAAAAATATGATTCCACCGCATTGTTCCTGTTGAGTTTCCCCAATTCATACCCATATTGCTAAAACCAAATACATCTTTTCCAAAATATCCTGACAAGAATACTCTATTATTTTCGTTGACTTTATAATTTATTTTAGCGTTAAAATCGAAAAAATACAGGTTCATTTCATCGTCTAAAAAA
>CAYQPP010000341.1:0-3577 GCA_964419235.1 uncultured Bacteroidales bacterium | reverse complement strand
TCTCATACTTTTGTTATCAATCATAACTATATGGGTAATCTCATTGAATTTATTTATAATAACTAATAATTATTTTTGAAATGTCAGAGCAGGAAAAAGTAAAGAAAGTATCGTATTATCGTAAGCCTGAAGATTTAACTTTAGAGCAATGGCAAATAGCATTACGCAGGCAATTTGCATTAAAACAGGATTTTAGAGTAAGAAATACGACAGACGAGAAAGTCTTTTCTGATTTTTTAGTATATAACCCAAAAAGTGAAAAAGAGTATAAAGTGGCAATCAGGAGTTATGAGTTTGGGTTGAACTTTTGCTCTTGTCCCGATTTTAAAACAAACGTATTGGGGACATGCAAACATATTGAATATGTGCTGCATCAATTAAAAGAAGATAAAACAAATGACAAAGAGTGGCAAAAAGGATATAGTCCGGTGCATTCGTCAATAAGCTTAAAATACGGATTAGGCAGAAAGGTGTTTTTAAGGATTGGGTCGGGTAAAAAAGATGATTTTGAGAACTTGGCAAAAGGTTATTTTGATAAAAATAACTTTTTGAAAGAGGATAAGTTTGTAAATTTTGAAATGTTTTTAGATGAAGCCTTTAAGTTGAGCCCAGATTTTATAGTGTATGATGACGCTTATGATTTTATCATCAATAAACGTGATAAAGAAAAACGCATAAAAACTATCGATGGTTTTTTCTCTAATGGCAAGTCTGATAAAACATTTCGGAGTTTAGTAAAAGCAGAACTGTATCCCTATCAAAAAGAAGGCGTGCTTTTTGCCGCAAAAGCCGGCAGGGTACTTATAGCCGATGACATGGGGTTGGGTAAAACCATACAGGCAATTGCAACAACAGAAATATGGGCAAGGCATTTTGGCGTAAGCAACGTTTTGATAATTGCACCAACCTCTTTAAAATATCAATGGAAAAATGAAATCAATAAATTCAGCAATCGCAATGTTAGGGTAATAGAAGGGGCCTTAGATAAAAGAATCCATCAGTATAAAGAAAAAGAGTTTTACAAAATTGCCAGTTATGGCGTTGCCTTAAATGATATTAACCATCTTAATGCGGCCGATTTTGACCTGATAATACTTGATGAGGCGCAAAAAATCAAAAATTGGCAAACAAAAACATCTAAGAATATTAAGCGGCTTAAATCAGAGTTTGCAATAGTAATAACAGGCACACCACTTGAAAACAAAATCGAAGAGTTGCACTCAATTGTTGCATTTCTTGATCCTTACAGGCTTGGTGCACTATTTCGTTTTCTCGATAAGCACCAATTAAAAGATGAGACGGGGAAAGTGGTAGGTTATGATAATCTTAATGATATAAGTGAAGTGCTTGATGGATTATTGCTCCGCCGCACCAAAGCAACAATAAAAGATCAGTTGCCTGAACGAACCGATAAAAACTATTTTATTGATATTACCGAAGAACAACGGGAAATACATGATGATTATGATTATATAGTTAAGCGTATTGTTTCAAAATGGAGGCGTTATGGATTTTTATCTGAAAAAGATAGGCAGAGGTTATTGATATCACTTGGTTGTATGCGCATGGTAAGCAATAGTACATATATTCTGGATCAAAAAACCCGCCACGATAAAAAAATAGATGAGTTAGTAGATATATTAAAAGATATTTTTGAAACAACAGAAAATAAAGTTGTTATTTTTAGCCAATGGGAACGAATGACAAGGCTTGTAGCTCGCGAGTTGAAAAAGATGGATATTGAGTTTGAGTATCTTTTTGGAGGAGTGCCAAGTAAAAAACGGAAAGACCTGATAAACAATTTTAATAATGACAAAAACAAGCGGGTATTCTTATCTACCGACGCAGGTGGAGTGGGACTAAACTTACAAACAGCTAATATCGTTATTAATATCGATTTGCCATGGAATCCGGCTGTATTGGAACAGCGTATAGGGCGTGTTCACCGTTTGGGCCAACAAGAAAATGTTCAGGTAATAAATCTAATATCAAAATATACAATCGAACATAAAATACTCGGCACCTTAAATTTTAAAAAATCAACCTTCGACGGAGTCCTTGACGGTGGCGATAATCGGGTATTGATGGGCGAAAGTAATTTTAAAAAGTTAATGAATGCCGTTGAAGATCTTAATGATGATGAGATTAATGAATATCTGAAAGATGATAAAGAGACCTTAAAAAAAGAGCTAACTGCGAACCAACCAGAGGAGCTAAAGCCTGATAGTGTGAAAGTACAAGGTAACTCAAAAAAACAGGCTGCATCTGACAAAAACGCTGATGCTATTCTGGAATCTGAAAAGCAAGGAGTGGTAAACCAACCAGATAGCCCGAAGAAAGAAGTAGGCGAGCTGTTTAGCTCAGGAATTGACTTTTTTGAGAAAATTGGAACGGCATTCAATAAACTGCAAACAGGCGAGATAAAAGTTGAGGATTTTGTTGAAAAGGATAAAGAAACGGGGCAAGCCTCGTTAAAAATACCTGTTAAAGATGCCGAAACGGTAACAAAGGCAATCAATAGTATTGCAGCCATGTTTAATGCTTTTGCGAAAAAATAGGACATTCTTAAATCCGCAAGTCACGGTGTGAGTTGTTGATTTAAAGATATTTATAATAATAAAATGTGAGACTTTTAAAAAGAACTCACGTCGTAACTATCAAGCATTTAACTTTGACAGTTGCGGAATTAAGGGACATTCAGAATATTGAAATGAGATAGGTTGCAAACGGTAAAAATTGTAAATTTTGAACATAAATAGGATAAAGTAAATTCTATTATAACCTATCAAGAAAAAGTTTATTTCATATTTTTGCATCAAAACAAAAATCAAAAAGCTAACTATATGTAAATATTTATTACAAAAAGTATTAACATAAGCAAAACTGCCTTAGTTGGTTAGAGGTGGCGGGGAGTGGGTTTAACGATTTTGTATTTGGCGGGGCAATATATTAATCAATTATTTATAAGCAGGCAAAAATGTTATTGTGTAAAATGGATTATAAAGGTGCCAAAATTAGAAGTGTAAATTAAAGCAATTGGCATAGTAATAAAAAAGAAAGGTATGCCGTTCTGAATATAAAACAAATTAAAGAAAAAGCATTACAACTTGTTCAGAAAGCAAAAGGGAGGGCAGTTGGAAACTAATTGACAAACATCTTTAATAGTTTAAAAAGAAATTATACTTTTGGAGATGTTAAAAAAATCAAAAAAGTAATTTTAGATTAGATTTTTAAAGAGTTATGTATAAGAGTATTAAGAATAAAGAGTCGGTAATTTCAGTTATTGGATTAGGCTATGTTGGCTTGCCCATTGCCTTGGAGTTTGCAAAAAAAGCATCGGTTATTGGATTCGATATAAAGTCCGACCGCGTAGAGTTGATGAAAAAAGGCGTTGACCCGAGTAAAGAGCTTGAATCGCACGAGTTTGAGGGGTGTGATATTCAGTTTACGGCAAATGCCGATGATCTGCAAAATGCCCAATTCCATATAATTGCCGTTCCAACCCCCATCGACAAATCGAATCAGCCCGATTTAACGCCTGTAATTGCTGCATCAAAAACGGTTGGTAAGGCATTAA
>CAYQPP010000340.1:0-3606 GCA_964419235.1 uncultured Bacteroidales bacterium | reverse complement strand
ACTAATAACCACCCTAAACGCCCAAAACCATACCATTAGCGGATATATTACCGATGCACAAACCGGCGAAAAGCTTATAGGGGCAACTGTTTTTTTGCCCGACACAAAACAAGGCGTAGTTACAAATAACTATGGCTTTTACAGTTTTACCACCAAACGCAATAAATTTAAACTAACATACTCGTTTGTGGGTTACAACCAACAGCAATTCAATATTTTGCTTACAAACGATACCGTTATTAATATTTTGTTAAAACCCAATATTGAACTTAACGAGGTTATGGTTATTGAAAACCGCTTAGAGAGTGAGCTGCGAAACCCGCAAATGAGCATGATGGAACTACCTATGAAGGAGCTAAAGCAGCTACCCGTGCTATTTGGCGAAACCGATGTTATGCGTACCATACAACTGTTGCCCGGTGTACATACCGGCGGCGAGGGCACAAGCGGGCTGTTTGTTAGGGGCGGCAGTGCCGACCAAAACCTAATACTGCTCGATGGAATTAAAATATATAATGTTTATCACCTGTTTGGCTTTTTCTCGGTTTTTAACACCGATGCCATAAAAAACATTAAGCTATATAAAGGGGCATTCCCTGCCGAATATGGCGGAAGGATATCATCAATTCTTGATATCAGGATGAAAGATGGAAACACAAAAAAGCTTAAAGGAAACTTTTCGCTTGGGCTTATAGCAAGCAGTTTTATGCTTGAAGGCCCTATCAAAAACGAAAAAACCTCGTTTATAATATCGGCACGGCGTACATATATCGATATTTTGGCACGCCCTTTTATAAAAGACATTGCCGACGGTGCCGTTGCAGGGTACTACTTTTACGACCTTACCGGAAAAATAAACCATAAATTCTCCGATAAAAGCAGGCTATATTTAAGTACCTATATGGGCAAAGATGCCTTTACATCAAAATTTGAGGATGTTGCCAACAACCCAAACAGAACAAACAACAGCGTGTTAAGCTGGGCAAATTACACCGCTGCACTGCGCTGGAACTATATATTTGGCAACAAGCTATTCTCAAACACAACCGTTACCTACACAAACTACAAATACGTTACCGGACAAGACAACTCTGAAAATAACATAATAACTAATGAGTTTACCAATTATAGCTACCTGTACAATTCGGGTATCGAGGATGTATCATCAAAAATAGATTTCGACTATATGCCAAGCCCCAATTATACCATAAAATTTGGCAGCGAGTATATTTACCACACTTTTAAACCCGGTGTTTCTGTAGAAAAAGGAAACTCAAGCCAACAAGATATTTTACCAATTGACACCGTTTATGGCAACAATAATATTTATACCGACGAGTTTGCCGCATACATTGAAAACACTTTTAAAATTGGTAAACTATTAAGTGCAAATATTGGTATCCGCTATTCGGGTTTTAATGTTAATAATAAATATTATCAAGATTTTGAGCCTCGCGCATCATTACATGTTTTGTTAAGCAGTAAGCTGTCGCTAAAAGCATCATTCTCGGTTATGAACCAATATGTGCACTTGCTGACAAACACAAGCAGCAGTATGCCCACCGATTTATGGCTGCCCGTTACCGAAAAGGTAAAACCGATAAGCTCAACCCAATATGCTTTAGGGGCTGTTTATAACTTTAACAAACAAATGAACATTAATGTTGAGGCTTATTATAAAACTATGGATAACCTTATTGAATATGCCGAGGGGGCAAGCTTTTACACAGGCTTTACTAATTGGCAAGATATGATTGAACAGGGCAAAGGCCGATCGTATGGCATTGAGCTGTTAATAAAAAAACAGTTTGGCAAAACCACAGGCTGGCTTGCATATACTTTGTCAAAAACCGAGAGGCAGTTCGAGAATATCAATTTTGGAGAGCCATTCCCCTATAAATATGACCGCCGCCACGATTTTAGTATTGCCATAACCCATAAGTTAAAAGAGAATATTGATATTAGCGCAAGCTGGGTATATGGTACAGGCAATGCTTATACAATGCCACATTCGCAAATATCAACAATAAATTTCATTTCTTATAACATGGGAGGTTATATATCAACATTATATAACTTTGAAAGCAGAAATTCATACCGTATGCCTGCAAACCACCGCTTAGATGTAGGAATATCTTTTAAGAAGCAAAAGAAACGAGGGTTAAGGACATGGAGTTTGGGCATATACAATGTTTATAACCGTAAAAATGCTTTTTATTTAGAGTACAGTTCAGAATACCAACATATGGTTGGTGTAAGTATTTTTCCGATTTTACCTTATTTCCGTTATAAATTTGATTTTTAAAAAAAAATAATAATCATGAATTATTTAAAATATATTGTTACAATAATAATATTTTCGCAATTATTAAGCTGCACAAAATCATACACTTATGATTTTGACGATATTGACAAACGTATTGTTTTAAATAGCTTTTTCTTTCCTGATAGCTTAATGAGGTTTCATATAACTGAAGAAGCAAGCTTGTCAGACGATATTACTTTTGATAAGTATAAAACAATAAATAGTGCACAGATAGTGATTTATGAAAATGAGGCTATTGTTGACACAGCATATTATACCGAAAAAGGAAATTATTATTCAGGCATTGAACCACAATTAAATGCAAAATACAAAATTAGTGTTATTGCTCCCGGATATGATAAAATAATTGCTGAAGACCAAATTCCTACAATTATAAAAATTGATTCATTAGGTAAAATAAAAAATAGTGATGAATCATATAATTATAAGATAAAAATAATATTTGACGACCCTGCAGAAGATAATAACTATTATTTTATTTATGCATATTGGAAAAAATACTACAATGATTTAATATATTTTAAAGAAGCATACATTCGCACTCAAGATCCGGCTATCGGTGAGTGGAGAACACAATCTGTTCAAGCTCCTATATTTAATGATGAATTATTTAACGGGAAAAGGTATGAATTAGCAATTGATTTAAGTGTTAATGACTACCGAGAGCAGCCTGAATATTGTTATTTTGAATTACGCTCAATTAGCAAAAACATGTACCTGTATTTAAAATCATACAATAAACAAACACCAAAATTTGGCGATGATTTAATGGAGATGTTTCAACAAGGTATGGTAGAGCCTATCCCTATTTATTCGAATATAAATGGAGGACTTGGTATTTTTGCAGGATATGCTATATCAAGAGATTCGATATATTTTGAGTAAAAATATTGGGTTACCCATTTAGTTCTCAAAGTCTTGATTGGATGATTTGTATTTGGTATAGATAATAGGTCAATGTTATGTTCAATAAGCAATATTCAACAAACAATAATAAAGTAAAAAAAAATGAACTATGGTGTATTAATTATATTACCTAATTATTAAGCAGCTATGCAATTATAGTAAATATCAATCATTAAAAATAATACTAAAAAATACAGTTTAATGTTGAAAATTGTATGTTGAGTGTTGAATATTTGACCTTTTTGTAAATTTAAGATGCAACTTAAATGGGTAACTCTATAAAAATATTGGTTTGCAAATTATTCTATTGTATATCAACAAAAATCAATCTTTATTAAAAACACTACCTAATTTTCGTTACCTCGCCATCAACC
>CAYQPP010000339.1:0-3614 GCA_964419235.1 uncultured Bacteroidales bacterium | reverse complement strand
TGGAATGGAATCGACCTACCGTTTTTTAGAAAAGGTAACCGATGAAATAGTGTTGCTGTTTAATAAAGCAGGTGCTCCATTAAATTGTATCCATATTGGCGGCGATGAGGTTCCTGCCGGTGTATGGGAAAAATCGCCGGCATGCAATATCTTTATTCTTAATAATAATGATGTTGATAAAACGGCTGATTTGCCGGCTTATTTTGTTCAGCGGTTTTGCAAAATATTAGCAAGCCATAATTTAATAGCAGCGGGGTGGGAGGAGGTTGCCTTGTTGCACGGAGAAGAGGCAAAGCCAAACACCGAATTTGTGAATAAAAATATTAGGCCTTTTGTTTGGAACAACATGTGGAATTCGGGTGCTGAAGATATTGGTTATAAACTGGCAAATGCCGGTTTTCCTATTGTGCTGGCAAATGTTACAAACCTCTATTTTGATTTGGCTTATAATAAAAATCCGAACGAGCCAGGGTATTATTGGGGCAACTTTATCGACACAAAAAAACCTTGGGAATATACGCCTTTTGACATTACAAAATGTGCCGAGGCTGACCGTTTTGGTCATAAAATAAACCGTGCCGATATTTTAAATAATTTACATAAGCTTACTTTGACAGGCAAAAACAATATACTTGGAATTCAAGGGTTGCTTTGGAGCGAAAACAACCTCGGCTTGGAGCGAATGGAATATCTTGTATTTCCTAAATTATTGGGTTTGGCAGAGCGTGCTTGGGCTGAGCAACCCAGTTGGGCAAAAATTGAAAACAATGTAAAAAGGGTTGAGGCGCGAGAAACGGCATGGCAAAATTTTGCAAACACAATAGGCCGGTACGATTTGCCAAGATTAGATTATTTTAATAATGGGGTTGGTTATAGGATTCCACCACCCGGGGCAAAAATTGAGAATGGGGTTTTATATGCTAATACGCGTTTTCAGGGCTTGAAAATCCGTTATACTACCGGTGGCTCGGAACCTACAATAAATTCTACATTGTACAGCAAACCGGTAAAATGCTCGGGCAAAGTTAAATTAAAAACATTTAGCCAAAAAAATAGGTCGAGCCGTACGGTTGAAATAGAGTAGTTTATTGATGTGCATATTTGCCTGAATTGTGGTAATTGCAAACAATTGAAACAACACCTTCATAGTTGTTTACGCCACTCTCAATACTATTGGTTTTTAGGTACCAGTTATTGAGTTTTGTTTGAATATTGTCAATAGTCGGATTCCTTAAGTTTTGATAATACTGTTTGATATTGTTGATATCTTCGGTTATTTCAGTAGGAATGGTTTTTATTATGCAATCATACTGTTCATAACCTTTTGTTTGGCGTATAAAATATATAAGCACAAAAAGGTTTGCCGAGTATTTTATCCTCTTGCTATTGATGTTTTGGCAAACTAACCAAGCTATAAAGCTCGCTTCGGCTTCGTTTGTGATTCCAAACTGGTGCGCTTTTTCATGGGCTAAAATAATAGGAATCTGAACCGGTAGCAGATATTTGTTTATATGCACTTCGTTAAAAAATGGACCAAAATACCCGCCAACAAAAGCGCTGGTAAAAAAATGGCTTAAGGTTATATTTTTTGGACGGCGTCTTCCGTTTGGATATTTTATTTTTAATTCTGATGATAATTGTTTATACGAATGTTCTATAAGCGAATCTATTTCAACTAATTCTATTTTTTTCTCATTGTCAAAATATTCTATTGTTTCACCAATAATATATTTAAACGTATTTGTAAATTCGGTTTTGCCGATAGTTTTGTTTTCATACCCCACTCTTTTATAAATATCATCTCTAAAGTAGTTAAGCCCCCAAAGCCAATAAAACAGGGTGTAAATTACAGCAATTGTTTTTACTATGTTAGTAACTGTTTTTTTTAATGTCTGTTTTTTAAAAAATGGCAAACCTATTAAGCCGGCAATAAAAAGGATAACAAAAAAGTAAAATATATCGCTTACCGAGAAAGGGAATATATTTGAAAAGTAACTAACTATTACAGCAATTATGGGGTAAATGGTTTGGCTGTATGCCAATTCGGTAAAATGTGGATAGTGCTTTAAAATGCGGGTAAGCAAAAATGTTATAAGCGCAATAATAAATATTAAATTGCCCTTTATAAAAACTAAAAAACGCCGCGATTCCTTAACGGTTTTTGCCATGGAGACTTAGCTATAGCTCGTCAACAAGCCAGTCGGGTTTATATTTTTCTTGGTGCTCGCCAAAAGCTTGAATAATTTTGTCGCCCTTAATTTTATATGTGCACCTTTCGCCTAAAATTTGAGAAAACTGTATTGTAGATTCGTTATTGTTTTCGTCAATGATTATAAGGTGTGCAAGGTTTTTTTCTTTTGGGGTTGATAGTGTAGCCCTACAAATTGGGCACGATAGGCTAACTTTATTTCCTTCAACAACATCAAAATCTTCACTAAAAAGCGTACAATAATCACCTAATTCACTTTTTAATATTACAATACCTTTTAAGCCGGTTTTGGTTTTGCCGGTCAATATTATTTGGTTGCCAATATTGATGTTGGTACGGCATTTGGGGCATACATATTTTGCTTTCATTTTAAAGTAATTTAAGTATATTATTCACCTATTTAATACAAAAATAGTAATTACATGCAAAAAATTAAGCAAAAAGTTTTTTTTTAAAGAAATGGTGCCTATTTATTCAAAAACCATTCGGGGTTTTGATAGCGCTCTAAATGTTTGCCAAACGACTCTACAACCTTTTGTTCTTCAATTTTATAGGTACATTTTTCACCATAAATTTGAGAAAAAACAATATTAAATTTCTTCTCATTCTCATCTATCATAGTAAAATCTGCAAGGTGGTTATGTTTTTTGTTAGTAAGGTTTGCATGGCATATTGGGCATAAGAATTTTACCAAATCACCCTCTTTAATTGCAAAATCCGGATTGAACTTGCTTGTATAATTCCCCAATGTTGTATGAAGAAACACCAAGCTTTTTTTCCCATCTTTATTTTTAGCAACCAAAACAATGTCTTCTCCAACATTTATATTTTGATTACAGTGCGAACATACATATTTTGTTTTCATAGTTGTAAATTTTTTGATTAGTATTCCTAAGTTACAAAAAAAAGGCACGCAAGTCAAGTAAAAAGGCAGTTATAGTTGTTTTGTGATATAATTAATTTGCTAACTAACTATTTCACGACCAAATGGAGTTAATGCCAACGAGGCTAATTTAAAGTGCTGTTTTGCAAATGGTATTCCTATAATTGTTATTCCAAAAAGAATACCCATTACTAAATGTGATATACATATCCATATTCCTCCAATAAAAAACCAAATAATATTCATTAGTGTTGATAGACAGCCCGGATTGCCTGGTTTGATTACTATTTGTGTACCAAACGGCCATAATGCCAATACTCCTAATTTTATGGTTTGTATAGCAAATGGTATCCCAATAATGGAAATAAAAAATGGTAAACTCGCTATAAAATACTCAATAGCAATAAATACTCCGCCAAATAGCAACCATATAATATTTCCTAAAGTTTTCATTTAGTATTTTTTAAAATTATTTTAAGTAAAATTAATAAAACATATTAATAATTACTGTACCATATTTAT
>CAYQPP010000338.1:0-3627 GCA_964419235.1 uncultured Bacteroidales bacterium | reverse complement strand
CAGTTAATAAAGAAAATTTAACATATGTTTTATGTTCTTAAGACTTTTTTTGTCGAAATAAAGGCTATAACTTGCACAAAATTTTACATCTGATAATTTTTAATTTTAATAGCATTTACCATGGATAGTTTTACAAAAGATGATGCTTTGCAGTATCATGAACAGGGAAGACCGGGTAAGATTGAGGTTGTGCCAACCAAACCTTACAGTACACAATATGATTTATCGTTAGCCTATTCGCCGGGAGTGGCCGAGCCCTGCAAAGAGATAGAGAAGAATCCTGAAGATGCAGGGAGATATACAGCAAAAAACAACTTAATTGGCGTTATTAGCAATGGTACGGCAGTTTTAGGGTTGGGAGATATTGGCCCGTTGGCAGGTAAGCCCGTTATGGAGGGTAAAGGTTTACTTTTTAAAGTTTTTGCCGATGTTGATGTTTTTGACATTGAGGTTGATGAAAAAGATCCTAAAAAGTTTATTCAGGCGGTAAAGGCTATCGCACCCACTTTTGGTGGAATTAACCTTGAAGACATTAAAGCCCCCGAGTGTTTTGAAATTGAAAAAACCCTTAAGGCCGAGCTTGATATACCCGTATTTCACGACGATCAGCATGGCACCGCCATTATTTCAGGATCGGGATTGCTAAATGCAGTTGAATTGGCCAACAAAAAACTTAAAGACTTAAAAGTTGTGGTTAATGGTGCAGGGGCAGCCGGCATTATGTGTGCCGAGTTTTATATCACACTTGGCGTACAGCGCAAAAATGTTTACCTGCTCGATTCAAAAGGGTTGATTACAAAAAAACGCGATAATATTACAGGTTTTAAAGCCGATTTTATTCAAGATTCTGATTTAACAACCCTTGAAGAAGTTATTAAAGATGCTGATGTTTTTCTTGGATTGTCAAAAGGGAATATATTGACAAAAGAGATGGTAAAATCAATGGCAAAAGACCCGATAGTTTTTGCTATGGCAAACCCTACTCCCGAAATATCATACGTTGATGCAATGGATGCACGTGATGACATTATTTTTGCAACGGGACGTTCCGACCATCCTAATCAGATAAATAATGTATTGGGTTTCCCGTTTATTTTTAGGGGAGCATTAGATGTTGCCGCAACAACAATTAACGAGGAGATGAAAAAGGCTGCAGCCTATGCATTAGCACAGTTGGCAAAAGAGGAGGTTCCTGAAACAGTAAACGCAGCATACAAAATTAAAAACCTGATATTTGGACGCGATTATATTATACCAAAACCTTTAGACCCCAGACTGATTACGCTGGTTGCACCGGCAGTAGCAAAAGCCGCAATGGATAGCGGTGTTGCCCGCAAGCCAATTACCGACTGGAAAGCTTACAAAGTGAGCTTGATGAAAAAAATGGGGACTTACAACAAGCTAACAGCCAGTATTTATGCCAAGGCAAAGCAACAACTAAAAAGAATAGTAATATCTGATGCCGATAAATACAATGTAATAAAGGCGGTTCAGATGATAAAAAATCAAAAGCTTGCCGAGCCAATATTGATTGGTAACCGTAGAAAAATTGAGGCAAGTATTCATGAAAACTGCCCCGACTTAGATGGGCAACTCACAATTATTGATATACATGAGCCAAAAGAAGGGGAACGCATCGAAAGGTATGCAAAAAAACTTTTCGGCATAAGGCAGCGTAAGGGTTGCAGTATTGATGAAGCTTTGCGGATGGTCAGAAATATTAACTATTTTGGTGTATTGATGGTTGAGGCAGGCGATGCCGATGGCTTTTTGGCAGGATATTCAACAAAATACTCCGATGCAATAAAGCCCGCACTCCAAGTTTGCGGAACAAACAACAGCCTAAACCATATTGCAGGTATGTATGTGGTTATGAACAAGCAGGGGACTTTCTTTTTTGCCGATACAACAATAAATTATTCCCCATCGGCTCAAACCCTTGTTGACACCACACTATTGACAGCCAGCGAAGTACGTAAATTCAATATTGAACCGGTTATTGCAATGGTGTCATATTCAAATTTTGGTTCTACAAGGCAAGGTAGTCCGGTTAGGGTTCAAGATGCGGTAGAAATATTGCATGCCAAATATCCTAATTTAATTGTTGATGGAGAGATGCAGGCAAATTATGCTTTTAACAATGAGCTGCGTATGGAAAAATTTCCATTCTCAAAATTAGGCGACAGGGATGTCAATACCATAGTATTCCCAAACCTTAGTTCGGGCAATATTGCATACAAAATGATGATGGAAATAGGTGGCTCAAAAATTATAGGCCCTATTTTATTGGGTGTAAAAAAACCTATTAATGTATTGCAAATGGGAGCGTCGGTACGCGAAATTGTTGATTTGGCTGTTATTACGGCTATTGATGCGCAAACATCAACCAATGAGATAATGGAGTTGTAAGTTAAAACTTAATAAATATAAAGAACTAAGCCGGGGTTATCTCCGGCTTTTTTTATTTTCTGCAAAATACAAAACAATAAATCAAAATGTTACATTTGTAAAAAACAATTAATATGAGCAAAGTAATAATAAAAGGTTTTGACGAGCTGCAAAGCCTTATTGGGCATGAGTTGGGCATTTCAGATGATTATGTGATAACACAAGAGCAGATTAACAAATTTGCCGAGGCTACAAACGATCATCAGTGGATACATACCGACCCTGAGCGTGCAAAAATAGAGTCGCCGTTTAAAGACACCATTGCGCATGGATACCTTACCGTATCGTTACTGCCCTATTTATGGGGTCAGATTGTTGATGTGCAAAACCTTAAACTACAGGTTAATTATGGTATCGAAAAGTTTAAGTTTAACCAGCCTGTTTTGGTTAACAGTACTGTACGCCTGCATGCCAAAGTTGTAAATGCTATTGATTTGCGCGGTATAATAAAAACCAATATTGGCGTAAAACTTGAAATTGAAGGCAACCGCAAGCCAGCATACGAAGGCGAGATGGTTTTTCTTTATCATTTTAATAAATAATACTATTAATATATCAATGCTATCGTAGTTAAGGTAAACAAGCCGCTCCTCAAAGGGGGCATAGTATATGAAAAACGAATACCAATCTTAACCAAACGGCATTGTATCTTATTGTAAATACTTATCATTAAAATAGTTAATATGTCAATAAAAAAAGTTTTAAGCATTGTAGTGCTAATAGGTTTAATGGTTGGGGCAAAAGCCCAGTCGTTTGTCAATTTGGTTGAAGAGGTAAATAAGGGCGTGGTTACTATTTATGTTTTGGAGAAGAAAAATCCGGGACAGGGCGACCCATATAAAAAAGTATCGATGGAGGGAATGGGCTCGGGCTCGGTTGTAGGCCAAGGCGGGCAATACATTTTAACAGCATCACACGTAGTGGCCAATGCTACAAAAATTATAGTTGAGCTTTACGATGGCAGAAAAATAGGCGCAAAAACATTCAGGGCATCACAAATTGCCGATGTAGCGCTTTTGAAATTAGACAGCCCTGCCACAGGCATTACACCTGTTAAAATAGGAGACTCGGATAGTGTAAAGGTTGGAGAAGATGTTTTTGTTATAGGCGCCCCATTAGGACTAACACACTCAGTGTCAAAAGGCATTATTAGCGGAAAGCACAGAAAGGAGAATATGT
>CAYQPP010000337.1:0-3653 GCA_964419235.1 uncultured Bacteroidales bacterium | reverse complement strand
TTATCTGGCAAATAGCAGTTCGCGGTATTTTGGCAAAGGCCAAATCTCATTGTCCACAATCATCTCAAGGTGGTCAATGTGGTACCTTATTTCAGACAGGTATGGTTTTACCTCTTTTGAATATAGGCGTGCCTTTTCATAAACATCGGCTATGGCGTTGGCTTTTTTGCGCTCCTCAACCATATTTTTTACTTTAATTTTCATTAATGCTATTCGCCCCGATATCTCTTTAATGGTTTGCAGCTGGATACCCGCAATTTGGTCAAAATCTTTTGCGTCGAGTACCTGTTTTAAGCCGCGCACATTTTCAATAAGCTGGTTTTGGTATTTGTAAACAGTAGGTATAATGTGGTTTGTGGCAAGGTCGCCAAGCACACGTGCCTCAATTTGCAGCTTTTTGGTGTAGTGCTCAACCTTTATTTCGTGGCGGGCTTCAAGCTCTCTTTTTGTAAAAATATGGTGTTCGGCGCAAAGCTTAATTGTTTTTTCAGAAACAAATGCCTCCAAAGCTTTTACCACCTCTTTAATATTCGATAATCCTCTTTTTTCGGCTTCAGCAATCCATTCGTTAGAATATCCGTTACCGTCGAACCGTATATTTTTTGAAGAGATAATATACTCTTTAAGTACTTGAAAAATAGCTTCGTCTTTTTTAATGCCGGCATCAATTTTTGTGTCAACTTCTATTTTGAATTTTTTAAGTTGGTCGGCTATGCCGAGTGTCAAAAATGTCATTGGCGCGGCACTGTTTGCGTTTGAGCCGACAGCTCTAAACTCGAACCTGTTGCCGGTAAAAGCAAACGGCGAGGTGCGGTTTCTGTCGGTGTTGTCAAGCAGCAATTCCGGAATTCTGCCAATATCGAGTTTCAGTTCTGTCTTTTCGTCGGGCGACATTTTTTTGTCAGAAACTTTTTCTTCGATATCATTCAGCATTTTGGTAAGGTGCGTGCCCATAAAAACCGATATTATTGATGGCGGTGCTTCCGATGCCCCAAGGCGGTGCTCGTTGCCTGCTGAAACAATGCTTGCCCGCAAAAGGTCGGCATTTTCATGAACGGCTTTTATTGTATTAACTATAAATGTTAAAAATTGTAAGTTCGATTTTGGATTTTTGCCAGGCGACAAAAGGTTTACACCTGTATTTGTTGCCATTGAAAAGTTATTGTGTTTGCCCGATCCGTTAACACCCTTAAATGGTTTTTCATGAAAAAGGACTTTAAAATAGTGGCGTTTTGCCACCTTTTTCATTAAATCCATCAACAACATATTGTGGTCAACCGCCAAATTTGCCTCTTCGTAAACGGGGGCGCACTCAAACTGGTTGGGAGCTACCTCATTATGACGGGTTTTAATGGGTATCCCAAGTTTGTATGCCTCAATCTCAAAATCGCGCATAAAGGCATTTGCTCTTGAGGGGATAGTCCCAAAATAGTGGTCGTCTAATTGCTGGTCTTTTGCCGATGCATGCCCCATAAGCGTGCGTCCGGTTAATAATAAGTCGGGGCGCGCCATAAATAGTGCAGTATCAATTAAAAAATACTCTTGTTCCCAACCTAAGGTTGCGTGCACTTTGGTAACGTTTTTATCAAAAAATTGGCAAATGTCAACCGCGGCATCGTTTAAAACGGCAAGCGATTTAAGCAGGGGCGTTTTATAATCGAGCGCCTCGCCTGTATATGATACAAATATGGTTGGAATACAAAGGGTTTTATCAAAAATAAATGCCGGCGACGATGGATCCCATGCAGTATATCCGCGTGCTTCAAAAGTATTCCTTAACCCTCCGCTCGGAAAGCTTGAAGCATCGGGCTCTTGCTGAACAAGTTTACCCCCCTCAAAACTTTCAATAACACCCTCGGTGGGTGAAGGCTCAAAAAAAGCATCGTGTTTTTCGGCTGTTGAACCTGTTAACGGGTGAAACCAATGTGTATAATGCGTAACGCCTTTTGACACTGCCCATGCTTTCATGCCCGATGAAACTTGATCGGCAATGCGGCGTGGTATTTTTGTGCCGTTCTCAATGGCATCCATTACTGAGTCGTACGCCTCTTTTGAGAGGTGCTCTTTCATTTTGTGTTGGTCGAATACATTCTCGGCAAAATATTCTGATGTTTTTTTTGCAGGCTGCTGTACTTGTATTGCCTGACGAGACATTATAGCCTCTAATGCTTTAAAACGGATGGTTGACATAATAGTATATTTTTTTGATTGCTTTAGCGAAATTACTATTTTTTATCAGAATACCCCTATTATTATACCCCTTGATTTTTTTAAAATGTATTTTATTTAGTTCGAACCCTTTATTTTTCAGCATGCAAACGTTATAAATTATTATTTATGATATGCAGCATAGTTTTAATGGTTTTACTGTAAATTTATTATATAGTGTTGAGGAGTAAGGTTAATTATTTACTTGTATTTTATAAAAAAAGGCAAATATTTTAATCAAAAGAATTCCTCGAGGCTTTGCCTTGGGGTTTCATATATTCTCCCCTAATTTTTAGGGGGAGATACCAACCAGCAATAGGGGTAAAATAATGAAAATTCGATTTTCGGCTTTTGGTTTAAAATAAAGTTGGCGTAATATCCTGTGGCAGAGCTAAGTGGATAATCAACTTTAAGAATTTTATTTATTGAATAGATAATTCAATGTCGTTTAGTTTAGATTTACCACACATTTCAGGATTGCATATATATTCTAAAAAATAATTGTGAAATTTTGATTTGACACTTTTCAAACTGATTATATTACTTCGATATTTTGAAGACATAGACATCTATGAATAATTAGCTGATATAATTATTTTTAAAGCAGTGAACTTGAAAGGTTATTCATTGATTTGGTTGTTCTATAGTGAAACTTTGTATATCTTTGTTGCATGGGATTAAAGAAAAGGTTTCGGAAAGTAATTTTTTATCAGGATTATTTTGAAGATTTTTTTGTTAGGCAATCAGATAAAGCAAAAGCCAAAATTATTTGGACTATTCAATTAATTGAAGAATTGGAAAGAATACCTGAGACATACCTTAAGCATATCGAAACAACTGAAGGTTTGTATGAAATTAGGATAAAGATAGGGAAAAATATTTTTAGAATCTTTTGTTTTTTTGATAAGGGTAAATTGATTGTGTTAGCTAATGGTTTTCAAAAGAAAACGCAGAAAATACCGAAAAAGGAAATTGTAAAGGCACTTAAAATTATGGAGGAATATAAAAATGAAAAATAATAACAAAATGACTCTTAATGAATTTAAGGAGAAACATTATGGAGTTGAAGGAAATCCAAAAAGAGATGAGCTTGAGAGTGGTTATGATAATTTCAAATTAGGAGCCTTATTGCATGAAGCTCGACTTGAAAAAGGAATGACACAATCGGAATTAGCTGAAAAAGTTGGAAGCACAAAATCTTATATCTCTAAAATTGAGAATAATATAAAAGAAGTTAGACTTTCGACATTGCAGAAAATAGTTCATTTAGGATTAGGCGGACACCTTGATTTATCAATTAGGCTATAAAAAACGTGTGGTACGGTATAAGCCTAATGCTACCAATTAGTTGCATGAAAGTGTTTGTAAGTATAAACCCCGCAAATTTAATTAAAAGAATTCCTCGAGGCTTTGCCTTGGGGTTTCATATATTCTCCCCTAATTTT
>CAYQPP010000336.1:0-3758 GCA_964419235.1 uncultured Bacteroidales bacterium | reverse complement strand
TTGTTTAATTTGTCATTAAATTATGAAAAGTTAAACTATTAACTGAAACCGCCACGTGCGAGAGCATGCGTGGTGGTGTGAGAGGGCGAGGGAGTAATCTCTTTACCTACTTGATTTGGAAAAATAATTTACATTTGCAATAACCAATATACTGCACAATGAATAAACGCATCAAAATTGCAATAACACTTACCGTTATAATATGCATTACCGTTTTTTACCCTTTCCATAGTGCACAACCAATAAAATATATCGAAAGGGCTACCGGCATAACAAAAACCGAAAAAGTGCCCGGCGAGTTTTGGCTATCGTGGTTATACAACAACCCTGCCGGCAAACTATCGTTAAATGCGCTTGTAAAACGCAAGGCACTGTCTATTTGGTATGGAAAACAGATGGACTTGCCAAAATCGGCAGAAAAAATACAAAGCTTTGTAAATAATTACGATATTGACTTAAGCATTGCCGAAAAACAGGAGTTCGACTCTTTCAACGATTTTTTTTATCGAAAATTAAAGCCAAACGCCCGCCCAATAAACAACGACAGCAGCATTTTAATATCACCTGCCGACGGAAAAATATTAGCTTATGAAAATATCGACAATCAAGACTTTATAATCAAATCGCACCGTTTTAATTTAAATGATTATCTGCAAAACAGCAAACTGTCAAAAAAATTTGCAGGTGGCAGTCTGCTTATAATACGCCTATGCCCAACCGATTACCATCGCTACCATTTTCCCCTGTCGGGAACTGTTGAAAAATCGACAAATATTGATGGCTGTTATTACTCTGTTTCGCCCATTGCCATAAAAAACAAAATTGAGCTGTTTTATATGAACAAACGCTCAATTACCGAATTTTACTCACCGCTATTTGGCGATATAATTATTTCAGAAGTTGGTGCAACCTTGGTAGGCTCAATTATTCAAACCTACAATACTGCCAAAGTAAAAAAAGGCGACGAAAAAGGCTATTTTAAATTTGGGGGCTCTACGGTTGTTTTAATATTTGAAAAAGGCAAACTAAAAATCGACACCGACCTTATCGACAACACAAACAAAGGCTTAGAGACCGAGGTAAAAATGGGCGAGCAGATTGGTGCTTTAAATCCTTTTTAGAGTCTGTCCAAAATAAATATAATTCTTTATCGCATAGTTTAGGTTAAGTTACCACAGTACAAAAATAGCAGGTTTTATTTCCAAAAAAGTGTATTATTTATTGCAACAATAAACAATAATAATTGTTATAATAATACATCCAAAAAATTTATTATGAATTTATCATTATTAAGAACAAAAATTCCTTTAATGATTGCAATATCAATATTAGTAACAGTTTTAATACTTGTTAGTTATTCGGCAATTTTCATTCGCAATACACTCGTTAACAACTCAAAAAAAGAGCTTGATTTTGCCGTCAATAATTATTCAAAAAATATTAAATTGAATATTGAACTTGGGTTAAGTGAAATAAATACAATGGGATATGCTTATTCGGCATTAGTAAGAAGCGATTCTTTACAAACCGACAGAGAGGTTGTAGATGATATTATTAAAGAGATATTACACAAAAGTGATATTTTTAATGCTACGGGTACTGTTTGGGAGCCAAATGCTTTTGACGGCAATGACTATAAATATGCAAATAATAAAAAATACGATGCAACAGGCAGAATAATTTCATCATGGAGTTTAGATGATGATGGTAAATATTATTTTTATAAAATGGATGATTTTTATAATTCTGACATCTATAAAACATTGAAAAAAACTAAAAAAGAGATATTATTAGATCCGAGAAAAATAGATTCAAAAGATAATACACTTAAAATATCATTTATTTCGCCAATAATATTAGATACCACTTTTTTAGGAATGATTGGGGCAGATATGTCAATAGACTTTGTTCAAGCAAATGCAATAAAACTAAAAAAGAAACTTTTTAATGGAACTGCCGATATTTTAGTGCTTTCGCAAAACGGATATATTGCTGCCAACACAAAAAATATTGATAGTTTAGGTTCTTATTTTCCCGATTATAAATTTTTTGACAAATCAAAAATTATTGAAAAAAAAGACAGCATTGAAATATACAATATAATTAATATAGGGAAAACTTCAGTCCCTTGGCAAGTAAAAGTTAGTGTTCCTAAAACCGCTGTTTTGGGCAAGGCTAATGAAACTATGATTACTCAATTGGCTATTGGCATTGTTTTAATTATTATTACAATATTAATTGCTGTAACTATTATAACACGAATGCTAAAACCTTTAAAAACATTAAGTAATAATGTTGCCGTTTTAAACGAAGGAAAATTACAGCTAATAGATAATTTAAAAGGAAAAGATGAAATAGCTATTGTTTCAAAAAGTTTTAATACTGTTATTGAAAAATTAAAAGAGGTAATAGATAGTATTAAAGAAGGAGCTAATAAAACAGCTGTTAATAGTAGTGAAATAACAGATATTTCACACACTATTTCAAATGGAGCAAATGCACAGGCAGCTACTACCGAACAAGTTAGCAGCTCGATAGAGGAGATTACTGCAAGCATTAATCAAACAACAACAAATACCAAAACAACAAGCAGTTATGCAAATGACCTTGTTGTCGGAATAAATGAACTTAGTAATTCAATGAATAAGAGCATTGTGGCAATGCAAGAAATTATTGAAAAAATTTCTATTATCGGCAATATTGCTCAACGAACAAATATGCTGGCTCTTAATGCTGCCGTTGAGGCTGCACGTGCAGGCGAGCATGGTAAAGGATTTGGAGTTGTTGCTGCCGAAGTAAAAAATCTTGCTCAAAATGCACAAGATGCCGCTGAAGAAATTGATAAAATAAGTGCCGAAAATGTAAAAATTGCATTGCAATCGGGTAAAAATTTAGAGGATATTATTCCGAAAATTAAAAAAACAGCTTCTTTAATTAATGAAATATCTGAAACAAGTTTTGAACAAAAAAATACCATAAATCAAATTAACAATGCTATAATGGGATTGAATAGTGTTACTCAACAAAATGCAACAGCTGCCGACGAACTTGAAGAACGAGCAAGTCAATTATTGAATGAAGCAACTTCGCTTGAAGATTCGATATCATTCTTTCAAAAAGAATAATTATTTCTGCGGAAAATTATAAAGGCACTTCAAATACTACTTGTTTAATTTCAGCCTGTCAACAGGTTTATATTTACCGTTAAAATTATTCTCGACAAACTCTTTGTTCAATAAAAAAAGCCTACTGGTAAAGGGTGGCATATAAAGTGCATTTTCAGTATTAAAAACCGATATGTCAACATTTTTAAAGTTTAACCGGCACACCGACAACTCGAATCCCGTGCCTTTGTTATTCTCATAAAGCAATGGCAGCCCTTGTGTACGGCAAATAATAGGCCTAAATTCGTAAATAGTGCATTTTCCGTTAACCAAAAACCTGCACGCTTTTGTCAAACTATTCAACAACCTATTTTTTGGTAAATTATTAAAGATTTCTATGTTTGCCTTAATATAAAAATACTCTATCGGGAAAAGTGTCAGGCTTTCGCAGCATGAATCGCAGCCAATACCACATTTCATTTGCCCTTTATGCATTAACTCCAACCTGCTGCACTCATTATCAATATCGGTTTGCAAAGCATGGTATTTTTCAAAAAAAACTCTCTCCATAAGTGCAAAGTTACAAATAAAAGAATGTATATTTTTGCAAAGATAAATTGGTTCTGCCGGCATCCGCTAAATTATATTTTGCTG
>CAYQPP010000335.1:0-3779 GCA_964419235.1 uncultured Bacteroidales bacterium | reverse complement strand
ATTTGGCTGCGGCAACTGTTGCCTGTGCAAAGAATTAGTATTTTCATGTGTTTATAGATTTCCAATTATTCAACCATAAAGGTTTGCCTTAAAATAGTTTTGTTTGTGTTTATTTCAATAAAATAGACACCTTTTTTTAAGCTTGAAACATTAATGGTGTTTTGCTTAAACAAGTTTCCTTTCAATACTATTATCCCTGACAAGTTAATAATCTTAAATTCTGAATTACCGATATCTTGATTTGGGGTTTTAATATTTATTATCCCGCACGAAGGGTTAGGGTATATTTTAATAGTGCGAGAGAAAGCCTGCTTATTGTAAATGCTGTTTGTGGGGCATGTGTCGGTTTTGATATTAAAAAAAGCGGCAATAGAGTCGATGTTATGTTCATTTATTGGCGATATGTTTGCTGCTATAGTTTTATTGGGTTTAATAAGTATTAATTGTGGCCAATATTGTATTTGCCATTCGGTATAAACTGTTTGCCCCCCGCCTTCAAAACCGCTTATGGCGGGATAAATGCCTCCGTATTCGGCTTCAAACTCCAAAATTTCATCATTATTATTTAAGTAATTTATTGCCAATAAAACCAAACTGCTTTTGTTGCACCCGTAATTTGTATAAATATTATTGAAGCACGGCACAAGTTCTAAACATTGCTGGCAACTTGTCCCAAAAAAATCAATGCACACATATTTATCGTCGTTAAGGTACGAAAACAAATTATGCGTTTCGCCATGCACATCAACAACGGTAAAGTCGGCTACCGTATCGCCACTACTGCATTGTGCTTGGGCAACGGTAAAACTAATTAGTAATAGTATAAACAGAATAAGGCTTTGCTTCATTATAATTTTATAATTTTTCCGCTTTTGTAATATAAATCATTTAGTATAATATTATAGAAATATATACCTGTTTGTAAATTTTTTATGTTTACTGCGATATTAGTGTTCGATGCATAAAATATTTTTGTTTTGATTAATTGCCCATTGTTATTATAGAGGTTTAAATAACCTGTTTTTTGTAAATGTTTTATGTCAATATTAAAATATGAGGATGCAGGGTTTGGGTATGCCGATGAAAACATATTTACTGAATTATTATTTTCAATAATTGAACTTGGTGTGCAAGAGTCCATAATATATTTTACGGTTACCGTTGCCGAATCGGAAGGGTTGTTATTGTCGAAAAAAGTATATGCCACAATTGTGCAACCCAATTTGCCGTTTGGTTTATAGTGCCCTGCAAATGCTGTATCGGTTGTGTTGGCCGGAATAACCAAAGGGTTTATAGATTCAAATGTATAAGGCGGAAAACAGCTTCCCCAGCAAAAGTAGTTTTGTGTTTCGGACACCAATTTTATATGCCGTTTGCGGCATTGAATATCCATACTGTTTGATGAGGCGTTTTTTACATCAATATCTATAACAGCCTCATATGCATAATAATATGTAGTGTCGCCTTGAAAAATATACGTATAAAGCGTATCGGCTCCGGTGTTGCCTGTAACCTCAACAGTGTCAGTTGTTATTAATGAATTATTAAGATATAGCTTTATGTTTTGTGCTTGGCACTGAATTATTATAAGCGTAATAGCTAATGTTAAAATATATTGTTTCATATGTTTAATTTGTCGGTATTTAATCATATCGTTTTTTTTACCTGTATTATCGAAAATTATAATTCTTTATATTCAACCTTTTTGTTAAAGTTGAAGCTTTTTGTCAGTTTTACCGATATGGCAAACTTATTGGCAAGCTGGGTGCCGTTCATGTATCTGTAAACAGGAATGTCGGCATAAACAGAAATACCAATATTATGCGCGGGCATTATATTGATTTGCGGTATAAAGTAAGCTGCTTGCCCGCCGCTTGACTCAACTATTTGTTGGTTTTCGCGTATTGAGTTGCCCCTATATTCAAACCGCAGTTGTGATAAGGCGCTAAATGTTTTGTTGATATTAAAGGAGCCGTATATCGAAACCAAATAAAAATTACCATATTTATAATCAAAGTGTTCTGATACTATCCTGTTAGCAAATTCGGCCATTGCCCTAAATGATATACTGTGTTTTTTGAAGCCTTTAAAAATAAAAATATTGAAATTGTATTTTAAGCTGCCCGACGACGGCTGCAATGATATGGGCAGTTTTACATCATCAACCACTTGATCGAAAACACCGATGGGCAGCTTTATGCCTGCACCCGGAATAATATCGAGCTTTTTGAGGATACGCTTAACCACGGTATATTTTACGTTTATTTCGGCATCACCCAACCCATAGCCTTTCATGGGCGACCACCCTTCAATATTGTATATTTTTGCTTTATTTATAAAATATCCGACATTGCCCTGAACACTCAATCTGTTGGTAATACCGTATGATACATCAATACCAATAAAATTGTAATATGATTTGTCGGGCGATATATCAGTTTTTTCTGCGCCTGTATAATATTGGTCGGAATAACTGTATTTGTATTTTGCCCCTACCAATAGCGTTTTATATGGTATTCCCGAAACATTGCCAAATCCGCTTACGGGGTTGCCTGCGCCGCAGCATTGAGCATTTGCGTTATTAAATGTGCAAAATACAAATGATAGCGATAGTAATAAGTATGTTTTTGTTTTTTTTATCATTTTTTAAAAGGTAAAACCCTTATTTTTATCTGTTTTGAATTGCTGTTTGTACTGTTTGATACTGTGCAGATAACAGTATTTATGCCTGTGCAACAGGTGCCTGCCATATACTCAATTTGTGTTCCCGAGCCGTTAAGTTCGCCATGGTCTGCCTCCCAATTATAAATAAGCCCGTTTCCTGTTGCATAAGCGGTTATTTTTGTTGGTGTCCAAACATTTAGTACCGTGTCGCCTGCAATTAAACTGTCAAGTTTTACCTCGCCTGTGCCGTCTGATTCGAAGCTGCTGTTTTTTTTGCATGATAAAAACAGTATTGCTGCCGGTATAATTAATAACAATAAAAAACGTGATACCATATTATTAAAATTTTTTAGTTAAACGCCTATTTATTTCACTCCGTAAATAATAAGCTTTTTTGTAACCTCGTCGGTTGAAAAAAAACCTGTATGCCTAAATACCTCTTTCCCCTCGTTGTTTAAAAAAATTTGAGTGGGTATTGCCGTAACCCCGAAATACTTCATAAGGTTTTGGCTTTCGGGTTTTAAAATATTGAAAAACACAACATTTACCTTGTCGGGAAATTTATTGCTAATATCATCCATAACAGCTTCCATTCGCTTGCAGGCCGAACAGCCTTTTGCGCCAATTTCAAGAAAAGTGATTTTATATGCGAGCCCGCTTTTGGTATAGTTAAAAGCCGAGTCGATATATGCATTGCCCAACATGTTAAGCTCGGGCGTAATGTTGTTTTTCATCTGCCCCGACAGATAACTGTTCATTTTGCCTTTAAAAGCAAACCCGAAAATTATAAACAGAAACAGGGCTGCAAAAACCGTCCATGGCATAATTTTTTTTATCATAGTTTAGGTTTTAGACATTAGATGTTAGACATTAGATGTTAGACATTAGATGTTAGACTTTAGATGTTAGACATAAGACTTTAGATACAAGACACAAGACTTTAGACTCAAGACACAAGACTTTAGACTCAAGACACAAGACTTTAGACTCAAGACTCAAGACTCAAGACTCAAGACATAAGACTATTTAACAATTTAACAATTTAACAATTTAACAATTTAACAATTTAACAATTTAGCAATTTAACAATGTAATATCAAATTCAACCTTTAATC
>CAYQPP010000334.1:0-3809 GCA_964419235.1 uncultured Bacteroidales bacterium | reverse complement strand
TTAAATGCTCAATTTTATGAAAGAGAATCAAAGTACTTGTATCTGAAATTACAATCCTAAGCATTTGATATATCTGAATGTAAATCTGAAACCGAAGTGCTAAACACAGAAACGCCATACCGTCCAAGCAACTCTATAAATGTTCTCTTTGTTAATCCTGCTATCTTGGCTGCCTGTCCTGATGATAATTTAGAATCTTCATACAATTTTGCAGCAATTATCATTAAAAAATCATATTCTTTTAAATCAACACTATCAGGTATATGCAACTGTATTGTTCTCATTTTCTACTATTTCGTTTTTAACAAATGTACAAAATATAAATGTAAGAGGTTAAACACTCAGGTAGTTTTATTTACTTACCGCTAACGTATTTATACAACCGGGGTATGCAAATTTTTAAAATGAATACTTATTTGTAGTACTCTTTTAAATTTTTTTCAAATACTTTCCTGTTTACCTCATTAATTCCACCAATAACAGCTTCCATTTTTTTTAGGCGGGCATCAATCTCGGTTTGTGTTAAATCGCCCTCGTTGCTAAAAACCACCTTTTCAATATTATAGCCCTCGTTATCAAGTGTCATGGCAACTGCCGCATTATAAGTGTCAAAAATAATTACCGATGGCAAATGGTTTATATTATAGTGCATAACCGACTTAATAACAGCATTTTGCACATAGTAAATTTGCTCTTGCGACAAATATTTTGAGCCTATCAAAAGTCGCATCATGTCAATTATTGCAATCTTATTTACTTCATGTTTTTGTTTTAACTCGGCATATTTTTTATCGTTGGTATTATTAAACAGCTCAATAAAACTTGACGGAAGGTGCACAATATCTCCCAATTGGTTCTGTTTTAACTGTTTTTTAAACTCTTTTTGCGCAAGTTTTTGATTATCGGGAACATAATAATTCCAGTTTTTTGTCCTCAAATAGGTTTCGGTCATTGGTTTTGGTTTCCAATCGGATATTGGACGGGTCATTAATGGCGATGTTAAATTTAAATTGCCTGATTCAAAAGAGTATATCAGGCAATTTATAAAATGGATAAACCCGCCACCAAGCTGTGGGTGTAGCGCACTCCAAAGGGTTTTGTTATTTGCCAATGTGTCTTTTTTGCTTGCAAGCCCGCTCTCAAACGATTCCAGCTTTCTGTTTTTCAAATCATCAACAAACGTCGGGTCAAGAGCTACGGGATAATAGGTAACCGCATTATCAATACCCTCATCACCATTTGAGTGGTAAAGCGCTTTTACATCAAGTATAGAGGTTGAATCGTTTGAGAATGTAACATGTATATTAAAATCAGCTCCCCACTTCATGTCTGAAATCTCAATCCTGTTTTGCGCCAGCAAACTCCCTGAAACAGCAAATAGTACAATTATAAGTGTGTGTTTTATCATTACAGTATAAAATAATTTATGCAAATGTATAAAAAACTAAAACAATAGGTTACAGCAATGGTTTAAATACTGAAATAAATATCAATAAATAGTTGGATTATAAGATTTTGAATACGCCCAATATTATTCGGGCAAATAACGAGGCAAAAAATATAAAAAAGAGACTAATAATTTTATCAAGCACATAGTGTTAAATATATAAATCATGAGGATTAACTTAATTTCGATATTTTTCAAGATAGCATTAAATCAAAATATTGTAAAACGTGCGCTCAAAGTTGCCTTAATTGTAGGTATTGTTTTAAATATCATAAATCAATGGGAGATGCTTCTATCTTTTGAGTTTGGCAAAATAAACTATTTTAAGTTCTTACTTACTTTTATGGTTCCATATATGGTGTCGAGCTATTCAAGCGCAATGGCTAAGCTAACATTTCAGGTTGGCGAAATAGCACCGTTAAATGCCACATTGCGGTGCAAAAAGTGCAATAATAAAATAATACATATCAATAAAGGCGAAACGGTACCCGAATGTACGCATTGCCGTGTTAATACCAAATGGTCAATTATTGAGCGCGAAAGCGCAAATGTAAGAACCTTTGAAGATGACAAAGAAGCTATGGCCCTTTTTGCCGAATTTAATCCTGCCCCTGTATTTAGGTTCGATAATCAAGGCACGGTTTTAATGTCGAACCCTGCCGCAAACCAAATATTTGAGCAAGAAATTATTGGCACTGATGTGCATAAACTGATAAAAGAGCTGGTGTCGTACAATTTTCATCAAGTTATTGATAAGGGCGAAATAAAATCGTTTGTCGAAAAAATAGGAAAACAGACTTATCATTTTGAATTGCGCGGTGTACCTAAAATAGGAGTGTGCCAAATTTATGGCGCCAATATTACCGAAACCCTCGAAACAAGGCTCGATAATATCCGATTATCGGCAGCTATTGAACAAACCTCAAACTCAATATTAATAACCAATATAAAAGGAGATATTGTGTTTGCAAACAGAGCTTTTGAACGCATTACCGGATATTCGCAAAAAGAGGTTTTAGGCAAAAACCCCCGATTTTTAAAAACCGACCACCTGCCCAAAGAGGAGTATAAAAAAATGTGGAAAACAATTGCAGGCGGCAAGGTTTGGCGTGGCGAGTTCCATAATAAAAAGAAAAACGGCGATATTTATTGGGAAGAGGCTACAATTAGCCCCATAAAAAACGAAAATGGGAAAATTGTTAACTATATGGCGGTAAAAGAGGATGTTACCGAAAAAAACGCCATTAAATTAGAGATAAAATCAATGGCAATGTTTGCCGAATTAAATCCCGAACCGGTTTTCCGTTTTAATAAAAGCGGTAAAATAACAAAAGCAAACCCTGCTGCAAACAAAGGTTTTAACACCGATACCATCGAAGGACAAAATATTATAGAATTGATACCGGAATTAAGCAAGTTGAACTTGCCGGAATTTATTGACTCGGCAAAAATAATTACCGCCGAGGAGGAGATTGGCGACAATATTTATCGTTTTATATTAAGAGGTCTGCCCGAATTGGAAATGTGCCAAATTTATGGCTCAGACGTAACTTTACGGCGCAAGGCAGAGCAAAAAGTAAGGAGGCAGAACGAGCATATTGCCCAAAGCATAAGCTATGCCAAAAGAATACAAAATGCCGTTTTGCCATCGAGCAATAAAATTGCAGAACTTATGCCCGAGCACTTTATATTTTTTAAGCCGCGCGACATTGTAAGCGGCGATTTTTATTGGATGACACGAAAAGGCAACAAACTAATACTGGCTGCTGTTGATTGTACAGGGCATGGCGTTCCGGGTGCATTTATGAGCATGCTCGGGGTTTCGTTTTTAAACGAAATAGTTACAAAAAAACATGAAGTTGCCGCAAACGAAATACTGAACAAATTAAGGGTTAGCGTAAAATCAACCCTGTCGCAATCGGGAGCCGAAAACGACACAAAAGACGGTATGGATATGGCCCTTTGCGTAATTGATTATGACACAATGACAATGCAGTTTGCAGGGGCATACAACCCGTTATACTTTATTCGTAACAATGAGTTAATTCAATATAAAGCCGACAGGATGCCTATCGGTTCGCACCTTGTTGAAAAAGAGAGCTTTACAAACCACACAATACAACTGGAAAAAGACGATATGTTTTATCTATTCTCCGATGGCTATATCGACCAGTTTGGGGGCGAAAAAAGCAATAAATTCTCATCAAAAGCATTTAGAAAGCTATTGCTCGATATTCACAAAAAAACTATGACAGAACAGCAAGCAATTTTAGAAAAAACCTTTATAGACTGGCAGGGCAATAACAACCAAATTGACGACGTTTTAGTGATAGGATGTAAAATTTAAAAAATAACAAGTTAA
>CAYQPP010000333.1:0-3824 GCA_964419235.1 uncultured Bacteroidales bacterium | reverse complement strand
ACCTGTCTGCCGACAGGCAAAAAACGAAATGATTGAATATTACTTATTTAATTAATATTTAAAAAATATTCTATCGCCTCTTTTAGCAAAACCTCTTTGTTTACAGGCACAACGCCCACTTTTTCGCAAACCAAGCCGCCTGCAATATTTGCAATGGCTGCCACCTTATCGGCTGGTAGGTTTGCTGCCAAACAGCAGGCTGCTACGCTAATAACGGTATCGCCGGCACCCGACACGTCGGCAATATCGCGTATTTGTGCAGGAATGTTGTAAAACTTGCCGTTTTCGGTAATAAAAATTCCCAATTCCGATAAGGTTACCATTATATGTTTTGTGCCTAATTGTTTTGTTAAAATTTTGGTTGCATTATGCAAGGCTTTAAAGTCTCCTTTCGGGATATCGAGCTTTATGCCTTCGCAAATTTCAATAAAATTGGGCTTAAATAGGGTAACGCCTTTATAATTATGAAAATTCCTCTTTTTTGGGTCAACCAGCGTTGGTATGTTATTGGCATTTGCCTTTTTAACCACAAAATCAATAATTGATGGGGTAATATTCCCCTTATCGTAATCTTCAAAAATTATTGCGTTAAAATTATATTTTGAAAATAGCCTGTTGATATGGTTATTAAAAAGCTGCTCTTGCTTTTTTGAAAGCGGCGTTGTTTCCTCATCGTCAACCCTTAGCAAATGTTGGTTGCCGCCTATCACTCTGGTTTTTACGGTAGTTTTTCTTTCGTCAGAAACAATTATACCGTCGTGTGTCATGCCTCTTTTTTTTAAAAGCGCTTTAAAAATATTACCATTTGAATCATCGCCAATAAATGCGCACATAACAGCATTTGCCCCAAGCGCCCTAATGTTTAAACCTACGTTTGCAGCGCCTCCCATGCGGTGTTCTTTTTTTGTAACAGAAAAAACAGGCACGGGCGCTTCGGGCGAAATACGCTCCACCTCTCCCCACATGTACGAGTCAATCATTACATCGCCAATAATTAAAACGGTTTGGTTGGCGAAGCTTGAAAATGCTTTTTGTATAGTTTGTTTCATGTTTCAAATATAGTAAAATTGTTTTTTAGGTTAATAGATTTTTTAAATCCCACACTTGTGGGTTTTTCCCGCCTGCCAAAGTTGTTTAGACCTTTAGACTTAACAGGTTGGTTAATTTGGATTTAGGTTTGATTAATTGTTTGTTGTGTAGAATGTTAGGTTTTAGTTGTTTGTGAGTGAACCCTGTTAGGCTTAGTGGTTGGTTTTTGTTTGTTAGGTCTTATAATATTACTATTTTTACCCCGTTATTTTTTATAAAAAAAGTACAATATGCACTGTTTATATAAACAAAATATTCTGATAGGCTTACTTATTGCTGTTTTTGCATTAAATGTAAGTGCACAAAATAGTGAATCAAAGCCCGAAGGCTTTCCATTTGTTTATGCCACCTATTCATTTCAGGTTCCGTCGGGCGATTTGCAAAAGCGGTTTGGTGTAAGCTCTGAAATAGGAGGGGGGGCAGGCTATAAAACTTCAACAAACTGGGTGCTGGGTGCCGAGGCTTCATATATTTTTGGTAATGATTTAAAAGAAAATCCGCTTGAAAATATTATGAACTCAAACAACCAGATTACTAATATGTATGGCGAGCCAAGCACAATAAAAATGCGACAGGCGGGTATGCAGATTAAAGGAACTGTTGGCAAAATATTCCCTGTTTCAAAAAATAACAGTAACAGCGGTATTTTTATCCGCGGGGGCGTTGGGCTTTTGCAGCATAAAATATATATTGAAAATGTAGGGAATAACACCCCGCAGGTATTAGGCGATTACAGAAAAGGTTACGACCGAATGTGCAACGGGTTGTCGTTAAGCGAGTTTATAGGATGGCAAAATTTTAGCAACAAAGGGGGCTATCACTTTTTTGTGGGTTTTGAATTTGTTCAGGCATGGACAAAAAACCGCAGGGCGTGGGATTTTTCAACAAACCAAAAAATTGAGGGGCAACGGTTAGACTTGTTATACTCAATAAAAATAGGGTGGTTTATACCTTTCCGCAAACGCCAAGCTACCGGATATTTTTACTACTAATATGGTATTGTTTTATAATATAAGCATTTGGTTTTATGGTGTTGCCATACGCACGGCATCGCTATTTAATAATAAAGCACGGCAGTGGGTTAGCGGACGGAAAAATATTTTTGCAAATATTAGCGATGCCTTAAAAGGCGATGAGAAAATTGTATGGTTTCATGTGTCATCGCTTGGCGAATTTGAACAGGGGCGACCGGTAATTGAGGGGTTTAAAGAGAAATACCCCGATTACAAAATACTGCTTACCTTTTTTTCGCCATCGGGTTATGAGATTAGAAAAGATTATAAAGGTGCCGACTATATATTTTACCTGCCCATTGATTCAAAGCGAAACGCCTCGCTGTTTATTGATATTGTGCAGCCAAAAATAGTGTTTTTTGTAAAATATGAATTTTGGTTCCACTACCTTAACCTGTTAAAAAAGCGCAGCATACCAACCTATATTTTTTCGGCAATATTTAGAGAAAAACAACTGTTTTTTAAATGGTACGGGGGCTGGTATCGCAAAATGCTCACCTTTTTTAATAAAATATATGTGCAAAACCAAGAGTCGAAAGATTTGCTTGCCTCAATAAATATTACCAAGGTTGAAGTAGCCGGCGATACACGGTTTGACAGGGTTTATGCATTGGCAAAAAATGCCGCCCCAATTAATTTAATAGCTCAATTTGCAAATAGCGGGTTTGTTGTTATTGCAGGCAGTACATGGGAAAAAGACGAGGAGATTATTGCACGATATGCACATAAATATCCCGATAAAATAAAATGGATAATTGCACCGCATGAGATTCACAAATCGCATATTGCTAAAATTGAGGCGCTGTTTAAACTGCCTACCCTAAAATTTTCAGATGCCGACACGCAAAACATTCAACAAACAAATATACTTATTATCGACAGCATCGGAATTTTATCGTCGTTGTACAGGTACGGTAAAATTTCATATATAGGAGGAGGCTTCGGAAAAGGAATACATAACACACTCGAAGCAGTTACATACGGTTTACCCGTTATATTCGGGCCAAACTATAAAAGATTTAAAGAGGCTTGCGATTTAATCAATATCTCATCGGGTTATCCCATATCAAATTTTCATGAGTTTGAAACAACAATAAACACCTTGGTTGGCGATGAAGCCCATAGGCAAAAGGCAGGTAAATTGGCATCGAGCTATGTCGATTCTATGCGGGGTGGCACAAAGACAATCCTTTCACAGGCATGTCTTTAATAATGTGCTAATAATCAATATATTATCGAGGGTTTAGTAAAAAATAATAACTTAAATCGGTATCGTTCAATTGGGTTGCCTTTTTAGTTCTCAAAGTCTTGATTATATGATTTGTATTTGGTATAGATAGGTCATCAATGTAATATTCAATAAGCAACATTCAACAAACAATTATAAAGTAAACAACAAAAATATTTAGAACAATGGTATATTGCCTGATTATTAAGCAGCTATGCGATTATAGTAAGCATCAATTATTAAAAATAATACTAGAAAATACAGTTTAATGTTAAAAATTGTACATTGAGTATTGAATATTTGACCTTTGTAAATTAAGATACGACTTAAATGGGTAACCCTATCGCTCAATTTAGGCATTAATCAGGTTATAAATAAAAGTGGAAATAATGGCATTAAAAATGAAAACAGATCTTGATATCTTCATTTTTGCATGTATATACAGCATAAAAAATACAATAATGCAAAAATAAATTAGAAATATCTAAAGCCAT
>CAYQPP010000332.1:1737-3834 GCA_964419235.1 uncultured Bacteroidales bacterium | reverse complement strand
ACAGATGAAATTTAATTTTCTTAATGCCTTGAACTTGTCTCGCTTTAGCGGATGGTTTTTTAATTATAAATAGATGAAAGACAAAATCGAAATATCAGTCAAAAACCTTGTTAAAAAATTCGGCAGTTTTGTTGCCAACGACAACCTTAGCTTTGATGTGTATAAAGGTGAGATATTCGGTTTTTTAGGGGCAAACGGTGCCGGAAAAACCACGGCAATGCGCATTTTATGCGGGCTGTCGCACCCAACATCGGGCAAAATAACCGTTGCAGGATTTAACGTATATAAACAGGCCGACAAAATAAAACAGAATATTGGCTATATGAGCCAAAAGTTTTCGTTATACGAAGATTTAACAATTGAGGAGAATATTGAACTTTACGGCGGCATTTACGGAATGAGCCGCAAAAACATTAAAGAGCGGACAACCGAACTGTTAAAAAAATTAGATTTAACCGAAGCCCGAAAAACGCTAATCGGCGATTTACCTTTGGGGTGGAAACAAAAATTGGCTTTCTCGGTTGCAATACTGCACAACCCGCGCATTGTTTTTTTAGACGAGCCCACCGGTGGCGTTGACCCTATAACACGCAGGCAGTTTTGGGACTTAATTTACGATGCATCAAACAGCGGCATAACAGTATTTGTAACAACCCACTATATGGACGAAGCAGAATACTGCGACCGTGTTACCATTATGGCAAACGGAAAAATTGAGGCACTTGACACACCCGGGAATCTTAAAGAAAAATATAAAGCAAAAAACATGAACGAGGTTTTTGTAAAAATAGCAAGGCCGTAAATATAAAACCATAAACTGATGAGGCGATTCATATCATTCGTAAAAAAGGAGTTTTACCATATATTTCGCGATGTACGCACCCTGATAATTATTTTTGGCATACCAATTGCCGAAATACTTATTTTTGGGTTTGCCATAAACACCGACCTAAAAGATGCACGAATTGCAATTCTTGACAAAGCAAACGACAATACATCGCAAAAACTGACACAAAAAATACTGTCGTCAGACTATTTTATTTTAGACCGCACATTGCAAACCGAGAGCCAGATTGAAGAAGTATTTAAAGAGGGAAACGTAAAAGAGGTGATAGTTTTTGAACCCGATTTTGGCAAAAAATTCGAAAAAGAGGGCAAAGCATCAATACAGATAATACTCGATGCATCGGAACCAAATACGGCAAACATGCTAAACGGCTACACAACCAATATTATTTACGATTTTATAGCAAAACAAAACCAACTAAACGCCGGCAATATATCAATAACCCCAATAGTGCGCATGTACTACAACCCCGAATTAAAAAGCGTGTTTATGTTTGTGCCAGGCACAATGGCGCTTATACTAATACTCATCTCGTCGCTTATGACATCAATAACCATAACGCGCGAAAAAGAGTTTGGCACAATGGAGATATTGCTGGTGTCGCCGCTAAAACCAATACAGGTAATCTTGGGCAAAGTAACACCATACCTTATTTTATCATTGGTAAATGCAATTACAATACTGGGTTTGGCTTACTATGTTTTTAAAATACCCATGGCTGGAAGCTTAACATTGCTCATGGCAGAATCAATACTATTTATCCTCCTTTCGCTGTCGCTCGGAATTTTAATATCGACCATGAGCCGAACAATGGAACAGGCAATGCTTATTTCAATGGTTGGGTTAATGCTACCTACAATGCTGCTGTCGGGTTTTATTTTTCCGGTCAAGAATATGCCCGACGTGTTATACTATTTTAGCTTTATAATGCCCCCGCGCTGGTATATCGACATTTTAAAAAGTATAATGATAAAAGGAAACGGCTTTATATTTATCTGGAAAGAGACCTTGACACTAATAGGCATGACAGCATTTATTATTATTTTGAGTATAAAAAAATTTAAAATCAGGTTAGAATAGATTAGACTATTAGATATTAGACACAAGATTTTAGATGTTAGACTTTAGACACAAGACTATTAGATACAAGATGTTAGACACAAGATTTTAGATGTTAGATTTTAGACACAAGATGTTAGACACAAGATTTTAGATGTTAGATTTTAGACACAAGACTATTAGATACAAGA
>CAYQPP010000332.1:0-1637 GCA_964419235.1 uncultured Bacteroidales bacterium | reverse complement strand
TTAGACACAAGATTTTAGATGTTAGATTTTAGACACAAGACTATTAGATACAAGATGTTGAACACAAGACTATTAGACACAAGATTTTAGACACAAGACTATTAGATACAAGATGTTAGACACAAGACTATTAGATACAAGATTTTAGATGTTAGACTATTAGATGTTAGACAATATAACAATTGAGCAATGCAACAATTAAGCAATGTAGCAATTGAACAATGAAATAATAAAAAAATGAGAACAATACTATTCCTTTTACAAAAAGAGTTTAGGCAGATAAAGCGGAACAAAACTATTTTGCCCATTATTTTTGTGATGCCCATAATGCAATTGCTAATACTGGTTCATGCCACAACCTTTGAAATTAAAAACGTAAACCTGTGTGTTGTCGATTACGACATGACAAACACATCGCAACGGCTGGTTCATAAGCTTGAGGGAAGTTCGTTTTTTAAAGTAAAATCAACGCAGTTTTCGGTTAGCGAAGCCGAAAAACAGTTGGCAAACAACAGTGTTGATATGATAATTGTTATACCGCAGCATTTTAGCAGTAATCTGATAAAACAAAAACATGCAACCGTTCAGTGCATACCCAATGCCATAAACAGCAATTTTGCCACCCTTGCTTACGCCTATGCGGCAAGTGTTATTATCGATTTCAATAAAAACATTGTATCCGAAACCATTTCGAGCATTACTCCAAGACCTGTAAAAACAGTAAACACCAATGTACGTTTCTGGTTTAACCCCGAATTAAATTACAAGTGGTATATGTTTCCGGGCATTATGGTAATTTTAATATCGATGATAGGGATTTTTATTGCAGGCTTAAATCTGGTGCGCGAAAAAGAGATGGGTACAAATGAGCAGCTCAACGTTACACCAATGAAAAAACACCACTTTATAATTGGCAAGCTGTTGCCATTTTTAATAATTGGGCTGTTTGAGCTTTTATTTGCCATACTAATTGGGCGTATTGCATACAATGTGCCATTGGTAGGAAACATTTGGGTACTAATAGCTTATACATTTGTATATCTGTTAGTTGTTTTGGGCATAGGACTGTTTATATCAACCATGGCCGACACCCAGCAACAGATGATGTTTATTGCATACTTTGCAATAATTGTGTTTATCCTGTTAAGCGGTATTTTTACGCCAACCGAGAGCATGCCCGTTTGGGTTCAAAAATTTAATGTCATCAACCCTTTATCGAGTTATATGAGGGTAATACGAATGGTAATGCTAAAAGGCTCGGGTTTTGCAAATTTAATACCCGAATTGATATCGCTAAGTATTTATGCCGTATTGATAAATGCATTGGCAACGTGGCGATACCGAAAAACGGTTTAGGCATAAATTCGAGTCAATAGGTAAAATTGCCCGTTGTTGTAATTTGGTAGGTTACGTTATGCTCGCTAAAAACAGGTTCTAAAATTCCGATAGCAATAAAATTTGCCAAAATATTTTCAACCTTATTATGGTTTGCCATTGCAATGCGGCATGCTTTTGAGAAAGTTACCTCGCCGTTTTCTTCAATATAAGTTAAAAGTCGTTTTTCTGCATCGGTATATTTTAAATAAACGCCTTTAGGACGGGTTTGACGCTCCCACACTTTTATTATTACCTTATTT
>CAYQPP010000331.1:0-3847 GCA_964419235.1 uncultured Bacteroidales bacterium | reverse complement strand
TAAAGGAGAAGGTTACGTAGTTATACTTAAAAGAGTAAACGGTAGGTGGACAATAGTTCATTATTTTGTAACTTGGGTATCTTAAATGATAGAAAAAATAAAAAACCATAACAAAAAAACACAATACATTTGGCAAATTGTGCTAAATATGAATATGATAGCAATAAATAAAGTTTTATAAAACATTTAATCATGAAAACAATATCTCTTTCCCTAATTTTACTTTTTTTACTTTTAATAGGTTGTAAAAAAGAAAAGCTAAATGAAAAACCAACAGACTCCATTATTGTTGGAGGACTTTACATGGACTATACCGACATAATTCATGACACTTGTGATATAAAAGTTAATATTTCCGGTGAAATGTTTAGCTTCAATAAATTGAATGCAATGTATAGCTCACATCAACCATCTTCAAATCAAAATGTATTTATTGTTTGCCTTTCTGACACCGTTAATAATAAATCTATTGATTTTGAAATATTTACAGAATATATTAAACCTGAAGATTTTTTCACAAAAAATACGTTTAACATCGATACAATAAAAATTGCATGGGCTGGTGTAAGAGAAAATTTTTTCGATGCCGATGTTAAGCTAATATGGGATACAGTATCATTTGAGGATAGAAAATTTACAGGCAAGGCAACATTAAAAATCACAAAAAAAATTATGGGGACTATCAATCCCGAAACTTATTACACAAAGCAACAATTAAATTTTGAATTCAAATAACAAAAAATATAGTGCATACCGCAAGTAGATGTAATAATGAAAGTTATAATCTTAAATTAAAAATAAAATATCATGAAAAAATCAAGATTTTATTTAATTGCTATTATTTTAATATTTCCAATTATTAGTTACTCACAAATAACAATCTCGCCTTATTTATCAGTTGGTTATATGAATCACCTAACAAGAAATGGAATAAGTTCAGAATTGGGTGTTGATTTTGAAATTATAAAACGAATAAATATTTCTCCCAATTTTAGATATTCGTTACTGGATAAGGAAACAAACAGCGAAGTAGAAGTAAAAACTGCATCATTATATTTTTCATATGTGATATTAAATCAAGAACACCATAAATTAATGATTGGGCCCGGAATTTCATATGGCAATTATAAACGCTACACAAAGGGTATAGGTTTTGAAAAAGAGTATAAAGATTTTTGGATTAACCCTTTAAAATTGCGATATGATTATATACTTAATTCAAATATTAAAATTGGATTTGACGCCTCATTGTATGGAGATGATGCTGATGGTGCAATTTATTTTGGTTTAGTTATGGGATATGTCTTTTAATATTTATCAATAGTTCGTTACATAAATACAACATATTTATACATAAGTATTTATATTTTATTGTACTAAAAACAATATGTTGATTATTAGCGCATTAAACTTTTGTCATATTATCTGCCTAACGGCAAGGCAGGCTCTTTTACTAAAATTTAACTACTTATTAATTCATTAAACTATACACAAAACACTACTGCAAATCTGCTTTAGCGGATGATTGTGCCATACAAACACCAAAAATTACACATAAGCAATACTTTTTTACCCCTCCTTGATATTCTATTTATCCTGATTAATTCAGATTGTATCAATACAAAAAAAATTACTAAATTAGCCAAAAGCAAAATCATACTTAAATTACTATATGGGAAAAACCATTTCAATAATAAACAATAAAGGAGGAACCGGAAAAACCACAACGGTTTTAAACCTTGGCGCCGCACTTAAAAACATGGGGCATAAAGTACTGTTGATTGACCTCGACACCCAAAGTAATTTAACCCATGCACTCCACATAAAAGGCAACAATAAGCATATTGGCGAGGTGCTGCTTAATAAATGCTCTTTTAAAGATGCCATTCAGCAAGTTGAAGGAATAGATATTATACCGTCGAACAACAATTTACTCGATTTTGAGTACTTGATAAACAATGAGCCGGGACGTGAATTTTTGCTTCGCGAGGCATTGGCAAAAACCAACTCGTACGATTATGTATTAATGGACTGCCCGCCAAGCATGGGAACACTGTCTGTTAACTCGTTGGTTGCAGCAAATTCGTATATTGTGCCTATGCAGGCCGAAAATTTTGCCTTTATCGGGCTCGACCGTATTTTGCAGACCGCCAACAAAGTAAAACAGAGAATGAACACCCATTTGGAGCTTTTGGGAATTCTATTTGTAAAATATCGCCCCCGCACAAAATTTGGGCAAGCTGTTGTTTCAAACATTGCACAAAACGCCCTTTTAAAAAACAAACTTTTCAACAGCTACATCCGTCAGGACATACAACTTATGGAAGCGCCTGCATTTGGCCAATCAATATTTGAATATGCCCCCAAAGGCCGTGGTGCCTACGACTATATGACTTTTGCAAAAGAGCTGCATCAATTAATAACTGTTAGTAAATAATTATGGCTAATAAAAAAAGTAAAAAAAACATTAATCAGTTTAAAGAAGCTCTGTTTAGCAACACCAGCTTTCTTAAAAATGCCGATGTGCCTGAAAAAAAAGAGAAAAAAACCGAAATAGTTAATGAGAGTGTAATTGACAATGAGGTACGCGAAAAATTCAGGCTGCTTGCAAATTTTGAAAATATTGATGAAAAAGAGTTAATCAACAAAGCACTAAATCATTACCTAAAGCTAAAAGGGCTACAATTAGAACAAGCACTTAAAAATAAGTAATAATTTGTTAATTATATTAATATGATTTTTGAGATTTTAAAATATACAATTCCTGCATTAATAGTTTTTTTTACCACCTATCTTGTGTTAAACAAACTAATAAACAACGAGGATAAAAGAAGAAAAGTTGAGGCAATTTTAAACAACCAAAAATTGATTACACCAATTAGGCTGCAAGCTTACGAGCGTATGATATTAATGCTTGAACGCATTTCGCCGCAATCGTTGGTACTACGCACACAAAAACCAAAAATGACAAACCAACAGCTGCAAACCGCACTTTTAAAAAACATACGGTCTGAATTTGAGCACAACATGGCACACCAACTATATATTAGCGATAAGGCTTGGGAAAATATTAAAACAGCAAAGGAGAACCTATTAAAACTTATAAACCAAAATGCCATTAGCCTTAAACCGGAAAGCCCCGCAATTCAGCTCAGCAAATATATCCTCGAAAAAATCCTCGACTCCGACAAAGACCCCACACAAAAAGCTATCGGGTATTTAAAAACAGAAATAAGAACCCTGTTTTAGGCTTATATTTTTAAAAATTATTCAACATAAAAGGCTATGTTGACTATAAGCATATTGCATAAAATATGCATTATTCAATATTTAAATCTCACTAATAAACCTTTTACCAATATTTTTTATGGTAGAATAATTGAATATTTAGCACTAATCTGTTTAATTACTGCATATAAACAAAATCCCTATAACAAGCGTTATCAAACAGCATTATTCAAGAATAAACATCATAGGGTGCACAACCGGCTCACGACTTGACTCGTGACTCAACCCCATGTAACACCGCCCTCCGGGCGGTAACTACAACCGCTCGGAAAGCGGCGTTACAAAAGAATTTTGCAAATACCCCAACAATTTAACAATGCGACTACTCCAAAAAGCCGGAAAAACTAAAAAAAATAGCAGTTTTAGTGTGTCGGTGTGAATTTGTTGATTAACCGGATGTAAAACAATAACACTGTTGCTTTTTGTTAAAAACACTCACGCCGACACTTTTCGGAATGGGCTCATATAAATAAACCATTGCAAAATAGCAATTTAACCATCTATCAATACAACAATTTAAATTTATGTTAACAAGTACGTGCTATATTAAATAATATTT
>CAYQPP010000330.1:0-3852 GCA_964419235.1 uncultured Bacteroidales bacterium | reverse complement strand
GTACCCTTTTGATTTTTCTGTTGTAAAACCTTGAATGGCGATAGCCAATAATAAGGTTACAATTAAAGGTAAAGTTTTTCTAATCATAATATTTTAATTTTAGTTTGTGATTAATTTTTTTACTTTTTCGCAATAAAAGTATATTAACCAAGCCTTTTAAAATTGAAATATTACTATTTGCCTGTATGTAATTATTATTTGCAGCTTTTTATTAATTATTTGCTAAATAGTGCCGAATGATTACCGCATAATTTAAACTATTGTTAAATATTCATTGCAATGGAGGCCTGTTTGATTATTTGGGCAAGCAAATGTTTTTGGTAGTAATAGAATTGCTTAAATCGAGTTTCTATTATTTATTGCAAGCTAATTTGCAAAATGTTTTTCTTTCTATAATAATTTACATTAAATTTGGTACAAATAACCTTTATGAGATATTACATTTATATAATAGCATTATTTTTATTTTTTGCAGGATGCCGTCAACATCAACCAAAAAATAGCGATATAAAGTTGCAAAAGCCTTGGGATATCAGGGTTTGCAAAATGTACTCGTCTGATTTTGTTTTGTTAGATCCCAGCGAAAAGGGGCAACTGATTCAAGAATTCAGGTTTAACCGTAATGGGTTTGTTAATGAGCTTATAAGGTATGGCATGGATGGCGAGATTATTAGCAGGTTTGATATATCGGGCGAAAATACGCCTTTTCCTTTGCCCGGCAAACCCCAATTTGTTGACACTGTGCTTACTGTTGTTAATTTTGACAGTTTGGGCATAGTTGTGGGTAAAGAGGTAAAAGTTTATAGCCCAAAGGGTTTAATTGTTGAGGTTAGGTTTTACGAGGGCGAAAACCAATTGATTAGAAAAAATACTTATAAATATAACACTCAAGATATGATTTTAGAAGATGTGTATTGGGATGTTGATTTAGATAGGCCTAAGCAAAAAATAAGGTACGAATTTGAGTATTTCAAGGATTAACCTTTGGAGTGCCGGCCAAGTTCCTTAATTCGCATTTTGATGTGCAGCCCCCGCAACCACTTTCGCAAGCCGGTTGCTTGTTGGTAAAAATTTTCATGTATATTTTTTTCCCTGCTAAAAATAACGATAGTGCCACTATCAGGTATGTTATTATATTATATATCATGGTTTCAATTTATTGTTTGTTTATTATGTTTTTTATCCGCTTATTAGCGAGCCTATTTGGTAAATCAAAAACGAAAACACCCAAGCAAGGCTTGTGGTATATGCTACCATTATAAACGACCACCGCCATCGCCCCGACTCTTTTGCAATGGCTCCAATTACCCCAATGCAAGGGAAGTATATCAAAATAAATATAAGGAAACCAAAAGCCACCAAAGGCGTAAAAACAAGTTGTCCCGCTTTTTTGCCCGTATCATATTTCATTGTTCGCAGCCTGTCAACCAATTTTTGATCGTCGGTACCATTGTTATTGTCGGCTTGCAACAAAACACCAATTGTGCTCACAACTATCTCTTTGGCAGCAGTTCCGCTCAATAGTGCAATTCCCATACGCCACTCAAACCCCAACGGTTTAATTGCAGGTTCAATAAAATGTCCTATTTTGCCCAACCAACTGTTCTCTAACTGTTCGCTGTTCATTTTAACTTCAAGGTTGGCTATCTGTTTTTCGATATTATGTTTTTTTGTTGACGGCACTGTTTCAATTTGTTGCTCAAGTACTTTTATTTCGCTTGTGTAATCTCTTGAAAAACTTACCTCGCGCGGAAAGTACCCCAAAGCCCAAATAATAATTACAGCAATAAGTATTACGCCTCCCACTTTTTTAACATACTGTGCCGATTTGTCCCACATGTGTTTTATGGTGCTTTTTGCCGATGGTATCCTGTATGGCGGCAGCTCCATAACAAATGGCGCCTCTTTTGATTTAAACATTGTTTTATTAAAAAGATGCGCTGTTAGCACTGCAACTATCAACCCCGTAAAGTATAAACTAATTAAAACCAATGTTGGGTTTTTTGGAAAAAATGCGCCGATAAACAAAATATAGATAGGCAGCCTTGCACTACACGACATAAACGGTATTATAAGCATTGTTAAAAGTCTGTCGTTTTTATTGCGAATGGTGCGTGTTGCCATTATTGCCGGAACATTGCAGCCAAACCCCATAATAAGCGGGATAAATGAACGGCCGTGAAGCCCTATTTTGTGCATCAGCTTGTCCATCATAAATGCTGCCCGCGCCATGTAGCCGGTGTCTTCCATAAATGATATAAACAGGAAAAGTATTACTATATTAGGCAGAAATACCAGTACGCTGCCGGCTCCGCTTATAATTCCGTCGGTAATTAAATCGTTGAACATGCCTTGTGGCAGCACTTGTTTTATAAACGAATTGAGTATGCCTACGCCCGTGTCAATCCAGTCCATTGGGTAGCTGCCCAACTGAAAGGTTGAAAAAAACATAAGGAACATAAAAAGCACAAATATGGGTGCACCAAAAAATTTGTGAGTCAATAGTTTATCAATGGCGTTGGTTTGCAGCCACCTTTTTGATTCGCCTTGCTTTAATGTTTCGTTTAGCGCCCCGCGGATAAACCCGTATTTTGCATCGGTAATAATGCTTTCGCTGCTATCGCCAATAATGCCTTCAATACGTTCAACCTCTTTATATGCGGCTTTTAAAATATGCTTGTTGTCGTTATGTTTTGACACAAATCTGATGGCATGCCCATCTTGCTCTAATAGTTTTACAGCTAAAAACCTTGGCGACATTTTTACCATCAGCCGCTCGTCGGTCGATATGGACTCCCTGATGTTTTTTATTGATTGCTCAACCTCTTTTCCGTAATTTATGTGAATGTGGCGAACAATGGCATCGCGGTTTTCATAAACATCAATTACTTTGCTAAAAAGCTCTTTAATGCCTGTGCCTTTGGTTGCTACGGTTGGTATAATAGGTATGCCGAGCAGCGTTGCAAGTTCTTTAATTTCAAGGTGCGAGCCCGAACTCTCTAAATCGTCGTACATATTTAATGCAATAACCACCTTTATGTCCATATCAATAAGTTGGGTGGTCAAATACAAGTTGCGCTCAAGGTTCGATGCATCAATAATATTTATTACAATATCGGGGTTGTTGTGGAAAATGTATTTACGCACATAAAGCTCCTCGGGGGTATATGCAGTTAGCGAGTAGGTGCCGGGCAAATCAATTAAATCGAAATTGTAGCCGTTTTGCGAGTAGGTATTGTGCTTTGCCTCAATTGTTACGCCGCTATAATTGCCAACCTGCTCTTTTGCGCCCGACACAAAATTGAATAACGATGTTTTTCCGCAATTTGGGTTTCCTACAAATGCAATATTTATGTTTTTACGGTGCTCATTTACCGACATCTTGAGTATTTCGGAATCTACTATGCCTTCATATTTCTGTTTGGGAATCTGTAATGCCATTTCGGGTGTTATGGCTTCAATTAGCATGGCCTCCGACCTACGCAACGAAACATGGTAGCCCATAATATTATATTCGGTAGGTCCCCTAAAAGGCGCTTGTTTAATAACTTCAACCATTTGCCCTTTAATAAAGCCCATTTCAATAATGCGCTTTCGGAACGAACCATGTCCCTTTACTTTTACTATTACAGCTTTTTCTCCGTTTTGTAAATCAGATAGGTTCATAAATAATCCGGTTCAAAGTTTTATCTCTGTTTTGTTTTATTATTTTAATGTAAAATTATTACAGCTGACAAAAGTAGTTAAATTTTTTATTTAGAATCATTTAAAATAACAATATTTTGCAGCTTTTGTTTTTAATCTGCTTTAAATATGCAAAATAATGGAACGGAGTATCCGCTAAAGCGAGAC
>CAYQPP010000329.1:0-3855 GCA_964419235.1 uncultured Bacteroidales bacterium | reverse complement strand
AAATGTATCGTATTTAAATAGCGGCAATTACATTATCAGCGTTTTTAAAAACAATAAAAAATATTACAGAAAATTAATTATTGAATAAACTTTATAACCCCGTAAGCTTTTTAATCTCGTTTAGTTTATTCAGCGCTTCCATAGGTGTAAGGTTATCAATATCAAGAGTTTTTATCTCGTCGCGAACCTGTTTTAATACAGGGTCGTCTAACTGAAAAAAGCTTAATTGCATACCTTCGCGGTTTTTTGCAATATCTTTTACCTCTTCGTCTAAATTTTGTTTGCGGCGGGTTTGTTCAAGCTCAACCAATATTTTTTCGGCACGGCTAACCACGCTTTTTGGCATACCCGCCATGCGTGCCACATGAATACCAAAACTGTGTTCGCTGCCGCCCTGCACAAGCTTGCGCAGAAAAATAATCTTTTTATCAATCTCCTTTACCGACACGTTAAAGTTTTTTACTTTTTTAAACGATTGTGCCATTTCGTTTAGCTCATGGTAATGTGTGGCAAACAGTGTTTTGGCTTGTGCCTGTTTGTTTTCATGAATATACTCAACAATTGCCCAAGCAATACTTATTCCGTCGTATGTGCTTGTTCCGCGGCCAAGCTCGTCTAAAAGAATAAGGCTGCGGTCGCTTACGTTGTTTAAAATACTTGCCGCCTCATTCATCTCAACCATAAAGGTACTTTCGCCCATCGAAATATTGTCTGATGCTCCAACGCGGGTAAATATTTTATCGACATAGCCGAGGTTTACCCCTTGTGCCGGAACGTATGAGCCTACCTGTGCCATTAAAACAATTAAGGCCGTTTGGCGTAACAACGCCGATTTACCTGCCATGTTAGGACCGGTAATTATTATTATCTGCTGGTCAATTTGGTTCAGCAACACATTGTTTGCAATATACTCTTCGCCGAGTGGCATTTGTGTCTCAATTACGGGGTGTCGCCCCTGAACAATCTCAATTATATTGCTCTCGTTAACATTGGGCTTACAATAATTGCCTTTTTCCGACAGCGTGGCAAACGACAATAAACAGTCGAGTTTTGACAGTAAGGCGGCATTTAATTGTATTACCTGCACAAATTCGGTTAAACTAAAAACCAAATCGTTGAAAAGCCTGTTTTCTAAAGTCAATATTTTCTCCTCGGCCCCCAGTATTTTGCTTTCGTAATCTTTCAGCTCTTCGGTAATATAACGCTCGGCGCTAACAAGGGTTTGCTTGCGTATCCACTCTTGCGGCACTTTGTCTTTATGCGTGTTCCTAACCTCAATATAGTATCCGAACACATTGTTAAAGCTTATTTTTAACGATGGAATGCCTGTGCGCTCGCTTTCGCGATGCTGCAACTGCACAAGGTAGTCTTTCCCTGAAAAGGCTATGCTGCGTAGCTCATCCAACTCGCTGTTTACACCATTTGCAATTACGTTGCCTTTGTTTATTTGGGTTGGCGGGTCGGGTTGCAGCTCGTTTTCAATACGTTCTTTTATTGAGGAGCAAGGGTTTAGCTGCTCTGCCAAGTGCTGCAAGCCTGTAATTTCGGCTTTGTTGCAAAGCTCCTTAATTGGCTGTACGACCACAAGCGCATTTTTTAACGCCACAACCTCGCGCGGGTTAATGCGCCCCAATGCCACCTTTGATATTAACCGTTCTAAATCGCCAACTTGTTTTAGGTGCTGTTCAATATCGTTTTTATAATTGTTTTTTTGCACAAAATACTCAACCGTGTTTAAACGCTCGTTTATTGCCTTTACATTTTTTAACGGTAGCGCCAACCAGCGTTTTAGCATTCGCGAGCCCATGGGCGAAATTGTATAATCCATTACGTCTATTAGGGCTTTCCCGCCTTCGTTTACCGTATTGAAAATTTCAAGGTTTTTAATCGTAAAACGGTCGAGCCAAACATATTCATCTTCGGCAATACGGCTAATACTGGTAATATTCCCTATTTGGTTGTGCTCGGTTAAATCGAGATAATATAAAATTGCGCCCGAGGCTATTATGCCGTTTTGTATGCCCGAAATACCAAACCCTTTTAACGATTGTGTCTCAAAATGTTTTAGCAGCCTGTCGTTGGCTGCCTCTTGTGTAAAAACCCATTCGTCAAGCGGATAGTTATAAAAGCTCTGCCCAAAATTCTCCATATAGGACTCTTTTTTATTCCGTTCAAAAAGTATCTCTTTGGGGTTTAAGCTTTGTAAAAGTTTATTTACATATGCAAAACTTCCTTCTGAGGTATAAAATTCACCGGTTGAAATATCTAAAAAGGCAACGCCTGCCATGGTTTTTTCGATATAAACACAAGCTAAAAAGTTGTTCTCTTTGTGGTTTAAAATATTGTCGTTTACCGAAACCCCGGGGGTAACCAGCTCGGTAACACCGCGCTTAACAATTTTTTTTGTCAATTTGGGGTCTTCAAGCTGCTCGCAAATAGCAACCCTTTGTCCGGCACGCACAAGTTTTGGCAAATAGGTGTCTAAGGCATGGTAAGGGAATCCGGCCAACTCAACAAACGAGGCGGCGCCGTTTGCCCTTTTGGTTAAGGTAATGCCCAAAATGCCTGCTGTTTTTATTGCATCGTCTGAAAAAGTTTCATAAAAATCGCCTACCCTAAACAGTAAAATGGCATCGGGGTGTTTAGCCTTAATGCTGTTGTACTGTTTCATTAATGGTGTTTTAACTACCTCTTTTTTTTTGTTTGCCAATTTTACCTCGCTTTTAGCCTGCATTATGCAGGAATTAATTTTTTATATTATTGAAAATAAATACGCTAAATCCCACACTTGTGGGTTTTATTTTTCGCAACTTGCTGCAAAATACTACTTTAACTGTAACTTACTACTAATTAATAATTTGTCAACCAAACAACAAAATTTATGAATTAATAGAGTTAGTAAATATTAAAAAATATTGTTGTCGCTGTTTAATGCTTGCAAAAATATACAATTACTATTAATTTGTTTAAAATGCTTTTATTTAGATGTTAACAATTTATTATCATTTTTATTAAATGGGTAAAACTTAAGAGGTGCAAGTACGCTATAATGTAACACCGCCCTCCGGGCGGTTAACCATTTACCGCCTAGAGGGCGGCGTTACGTAGGGTAAAGTCGGGATAGACCTCAAAGCGTCTGTAAGACCTTTGAGCGTCGCAATAGCAAAAAATGTAACCTTGACTCAGTAATCTACGACATCTATAACCGCCAAAACACCTACTGAGTTAAAAAATTTGAATTATATATAGTATTGGTATAGAAAGAGATATAAATTTTACCTTAATTTTTTAAATTTTTGTTTGGCAGAAAAACATTTTTAATTACTTTTGCACCGCTCTTTAGCAATGTTGGTGCCATAGCTCAGTTGGTAGAGCAACGGACTGAAAATCCGTGTGTCCCTAGTTCGATTCTTGGTGGCACCACACAATAAAAACTAACCGTTTGTAAGTTTACCCTTGCAAGCGGTTTTTTTATTTGCCTTTTGATGAGTAGCTAACCGAAAAATTTACATTTGTGCTTTCCGACTGTTTTGGGACAATAGCACAATTAAACGATGTGATAAGCATTTCGCACTGACCTACCTTGGTTACGGTAATTTCATAATCATAGCTATTGGTGTTTGAGTTGTAATAAACCGACCTGCTGTATTCAACACTACAACCGCCGGTTTGTGTATATTTTCCGATAAACATTGATTTTTCAAAATTAATTTCGGGCAAAAAAACAGTATCGCAATATGCAAAAAAATGCCTGCGTATCGAGTCTTGAAACTCTTGATACGATTGTTGATTTGTAATTACCAGTTCGGCTCCGTTAAGCGACATGGTTGAAAAACATTCGCTTATTTCAAAAAA
>CAYQPP010000328.1:0-3862 GCA_964419235.1 uncultured Bacteroidales bacterium | reverse complement strand
AAGCTAAAGCATGGTGTTATTCTCATAATATCACGATATTTGACTAAAGCATAAAGAAAATTATAGTATTACTACTAATTTTGTGGGCAACTACATAAAATAAGAATATTGAGCAAAAATATTTGATGTTTGAGATAATATATGCAAATTCAGGTTACCGTGTGCGGTGGGAGTCCGAAATTTGGCGTAATACCCCGAAGCAAAGCCTCGAGGAATTCTTTTGATTAAAAAAACGCACTCAAACTAAATTGTCCTGAATGGATTACATCTGCATCTGCAGGCTTTCGCCCATTATACGAAAGGTTTAGCCTTAAAAATTTATTAATATTGCGCGAAAAATTAACCGACCAGCGGTAGTTTTCGCCCGGCTGATACCCCTCAAGCATGGTGTAAGCCACAGGCGCATTGACTTTGCCGTTATAATTATTTACTATTACCGAAAATTTTGCAGAAACCATACCCTGCTTTGGCGAATTTATTTTTATTTGTGGGCCGGCTTCTTGCAAAAGCACAGTTTCATAACCCAATTGGTTTGTTTTATTTTTAATACTATAAATAACCGAAAACCTGAATTTTGTTGTAGGCTGCCACTGCAATGTAGTATTGTTTTCAACCGATTTTATTATATAGTTTTTATTTTCAAAAAACTCCGATGAATACGATTGGGCATTTACCCGTGCACTATTTAAAAACAAAAATCCGGTTACAATATTCCAACGCAGTTTTACTGTGTGCGCACTATTTTCAGACACATCAAAACCATTGGCAAGCAACGTTTTGCGGTTTTGGCTGCTTAAAATATAATCAATGCCAAATTTGGGGTTGGTGCGGTTAAACGAAAAAGTGTTGCGAAACGATATATTCCTGTTTATTTGCGATGTGTCGTTTACATATCCCGGAAAAGGGTTTATGCGCGACATTAAATCGTTGGCTGTATGTTTTTGCTGTGCCCTAAAGGTAAATGTATTATTAAAACGCGAAATCAGTTTTTTTAAACCCTCGCTATTTCGCCAAATCCTGCCGGGGTCAATTTTTACCGTTTCGTTAAACCGCAACGAATATACTTTTATATAGTCGTTTGTAGGCGTATAAATTTTTAGGTAGTTTGCCTCCTCCGGAAATGGCGATACCTCAAATTCATTAAGCTCCGGAACACCATTGTTGTTGTAATCGACCCAAACATAAATACCCTGCCCCGCAGCAACTTCAATGTACGAAAACTCTTTGCGGGTTTCCATACCCGTGCCAATTTCGTAAAAGGTAAAAAAACTAACCGAGCGTTTTTTCATTTTAATTTGATGGTCGATGCGCGCCAAGAGGTTTTGCCCGCTATTTTTGGCAACACCAATTTGATTATTTTTTATTTGCAGGTTACGCCAAACCACCGAGCTTTTTAAGCTTTGAATTTTGCCCGTGCCCAATTGCGAATTAAAAACCACATCGTTGGTTTCGGTAGCAGGAGTTAAGCGGTTATTAAAAGGCTGGTAATCAATGCGGTTTTTATAGGCAACCGAGAATCTGTTTTTTGAGCTGTCGCTGTTGCTGATAAACACCTCCGATAAACTATATTTATTGCTTAACCTCAATAATGAATCGGTAAGTACGTTTTTTTGTTTGTTGTCTTCAAAATCGTGGCTCAAGCCCAGTTTTACTCTCCAAACATGGCGAACAAGTTTTAGGTTATGCCTATAAAACTGCGTATTGCTTGTTAATGTGGTTGTGTTAAGCAAACTAACCTTTCCTGTAAAGGCAAATTTTAAAAATGCAAAATCTGCAAAAAGCGAGTTTCTATAACCGCGATACTCACTACCGTAATTCAAAAACTCTGAAATTAGCGATGCCTGTGTCGTGCTCTTTTTATGAAGGGAGATGTCGGTTTTTAAAAAATGTTCATCATTAAATATTGGTTTTATCAAATTCCAATCGCGCTTAAACTCAGGGTTTCTGTACCTTTCAACCTGATTAAAATATTTTTGCGCCATTTCATAGGTTAAACCGAGGGCAATGGTTTTTTTATTAACAGGAATTGTGTGCCTAATATAGTTTTTAACAGCCATCCCCCTATTGTCGGTATTATCTTTATCAGAGAAAGTGTTAATATCCTTGTCGGAAAGAGCCACCTCGACCAAAGCTTTTGTGCGGGCGTTGATATTAATTGTTGTTTTTGCAATAAACAGTTGGTGCTTTTTTGGCGCAATAAGCAGTTGAATAGGTTCATAATTACCCTGCGGAACTCCGTTAACCGGTGCTAACCATTTAAAAACCTTGCCGTTTGCCGGAGTAATAACCTGAATATAATTTCCCCTATTTTTGCCAACCAAAGCAAACCCTGCTTGGTAAAACGCACTATCCTTATTTGTTGAATATACCAAAACAGTGTCGTAAGAAATGCCGTTAACAATGGTATCGGTAATTTTATAAAGCACCATGTTTTTGTTAAAAGCAACACTATCAAAATTTGGCACAATGGCTTGCATAGGGTTATCGCCGGCATTAGCCAATATCTGTTTGTGTTTGTTGGTAAGCAGTTGGTTTACAGGCTGGTTTTTTGCATCGCTTTCGGTAAAATATTGAACTGAAAAGCTGCCTTTTTTATGCTTTACCTCGGCTTGCGTATAAAAAATAAAGCGGTTATAATTTTTGTCGGAGTACTCAAACTCGGCAATTATGCGGCTGTCTTTAGTAATAAAGTGCTTTGGCGTAAATGTTAATTCGGCGGTATTGTAATTTATTACATAGTCGGCATTTTCGCCCCTTTCAAGCAAAACCCCGTCCAAAAAAACCTTTTCGGTGCCTGCAAGTATTATAATGTAGCTTTCGTTATTTGCCCCTTTTAAAGGATAGGGCCCCTGAATACCCTCGATACCCGAAAACCGTGTACGGTTAAAACTGCCTTTTGAAACAGCGGCACTAACCTGAGCAGTTGCCGTTAAGTTTTTTGACAATTGCATACGGTTATTAACAAAATTACCGCCAAGAATACGGCGGTTAAACTTTAAAAAATAGCTGTTTGATGCATTTATCTCCACGTCGCCCATCTGCAATGAGCGTATTGAATCGAATAAACGGATATAAACTTGGTCGAATTCCTGTATCTGTTGGGTATATCCATCGGGCTGAACAGGTATGTTTTTGTCCGATAACAGAGCTTCAATATACAAACCATCGGATAATTCGCCTGTTAGCTGGAGGTTTAGGTTTGAATTTAACACCAAATTTTGGGCATTGCCAACACTTGCCCCCCTCGATATATTTCCGTTTACATGCAATTTTTGCCCCTCGCTTTTGTTGTAATCAACAGGTGTGTATGTGCTAAAAACAGAGCCTGTGTTAAACGTATCGGCTTTTGCTTTTACAGGATGCTCGGGATAAGGTTTTGAGAAATTAAAGGGGAACACCCTGTATGTAATGGCAATTTGCCCGCCATTTATTGTTTTGCTTTTTAAATAAAGCATACTTTTTGAATAGTTGATATGGTATAGCGAGTCGGGTATAATATTTTGTTTTGCATCTCTTAAAATCTCGCTATTCGGTACTATACTTAACGTGTCGAGTGTTATTGAATCGGTTACTGCAACCATTTTTTTGCGCAAGTTTGAGTACTGTTGCCCATAAACCACAATAACAACCAAAACCGATAATATGGATAATGCTATTTTTTTCAGCTTTTACAATTTTAAAATTGCAAGTTACAGGTTTAACCTGCACCGTGCAACCTGTAATTTTTTACAACCGTATTATCAAATAGGTATATAAATAATTAGAGACTTCAGAATAACCGGCTCAATAAATTTAACTTGTTAATTTATATGCTTATCCGCTTGTTTGCCTCAAGTTTGAAAACTTGAGGCTGAAAGCCTCT
>CAYQPP010000327.1:0-3864 GCA_964419235.1 uncultured Bacteroidales bacterium | reverse complement strand
ACAAGCAAAAGGTCAGCACCAACCTCAAAGCGTCTGCAAGACCTTTGAGCGTTGCAAAACCCTCGGTAAAACAAAAACACATCTAAAGTTTTTAATGATGAATGTATTTTTAATCAGTTTATATACAATTATATACAAATAATTTGTAAAAAACAGCAACTTTTTATAAACATTTTTAAACCATGTAATGTTATACTATTGCAATTAATAATTTCATAGGTATTAATTGTTGTGTAAGTTTACTATAGGTTAATTTTGTGGGGAGGAAGGCATAGCTGTTAGTGTGTTGATGAAGTGGAGATTGACAACAGCTTTGCCATTCCTTTTTTTTATTGGTTGCAGAGAGAGTTGAAACTATGTACCTTAGTGCAGCTTCTAAAAAATAAAAAAAATATTAGAATCAAGACCTTGGATAACCCAAATGTATAGGTAATTTTGATTACTAATTGGCATACTAACAGAAACAGGAATACTGATTTTTTGTATTATCCCTTTATAATAGTTATGAATTATCTCAAGTCTAACATCTTAAGTCTAAAATCTAAGGTCTAACATCTAAGCGTAACGAATTTTATTCGCAGCTCAAACTTAAGCACTTAAAGTCCATACTGGTTTATTTCATCATTTTCCTGTTTCCTGCTCTTAATCATGCCTTTTTTTCTTATAATCTCACCTTATATTATTTCTTTTGCACATTATTTAATTTAATACATATATAATGGCAAAAGTACATTATATCACTCCAAATTATTTAACCTTCAATAAAATTGAAGAGATTATAGAGGGAGGACACAGGCTTGAACTCTCCGATAAGGCTAAAGAGGCTATTATCAGTTGCAGGGAATACCTCGACAAAAAGGTTGAAAGCCATGCCGAACCAATATACGGCATAAACACAGGTTTTGGCTCGTTGTGTAATAAGCCAATCTCAACCGACGAGTTGGGGCAGTTGCAAAAAAATCTGGTTATGTCGCATGCTTGCGGTACGGGTAACGAGGTTAGTAACGAGGTTGTTAAGTTAATGATGCTGCTCAAGATACATGCCTTGTCGCTTGGTAAAAGTGGCGTTCAGCTGCAAACCGTCCAGCGCATTATCGACATGTATAACAACAATGTAATCCCAATGGTTTTTGAGTTGGGATCGTTGGGTGCATCGGGCGATTTAGCTCCTTTGGCAAACCTTTTTCTTCCCCTTATCGGGAAAGGTGAGGTGTATTATAAAGGACAAAAGCACAATGCCAAAAAGGTTTTGTCAGAGCTTGGCTGGGAACCTATTGAGTTAAAATCGAAAGAGGGGCTTGCCTTGCTTAACGGCACGCAGTTTATGAGTGCCCATGCGGTATATTCGCTATTAAAAACCTTTAGGCTAATGAAATTTGCCGATATTATCGGGTCTGCATCCCTTGAGGCATTTGACGGCCGCCTTGAGCCTTTTACCGATTTGCTGCATCAAGTGCGCCCCCATAGCGGACAAATTGAGACAGCAAAAAACATGAGGGCAATACTGCATGGCAGCCAAATTATGTCGCAGCCAAAAAAACATGTGCAGGACCCGTATTCATTCCGTTGTATTCCGCAAGTGCATGGTGCCACAAAAGATTCGGTTAAATATATTGCAAATGTAGTTGAAACCGAGATTAACTCGGTAACTGACAATCCTACTATTTTCCCCGAAGAGGACTTGATTCTGTCGGGGGGTAATTTTCACGGGCAGCCATTGGCATTAAATCTCGATTATTTGGCCATTGCCATGTCGGAGATTGGTAGCATTTCAGAACGGAGGATGGCACAGCTTATTCTTGGTTTGCGCGGTTTGCCCGAATTTTTGGTCGCCAACCCCGGACTCAACTCTGGCTTTATGATTCCGCAATATGCAGCAGCAGGCATAGTAAACCAAAACAAACAGATGTGCACCCCGTGCAGCGTCGATTCAATTGTTTCAAGCAACGGGCAAGAGGATCATGTAAGCATGGGTGGTAATTCGGCAACCAAAGCATTAAAAGTAATTGAAAACGTTGAGCGTATCCTTGCTGTTGAGCTTATGAATGCGGCGCAAGCCCTTGAGTTTCGGAAACCTAAAAAACCATCAAAGTTTATTGAAGGTTTTATAAATAAATACAGGCAATATGTGCCATATCTCGATAACGATAAAGTAATGTATAATCATATTCAGGCATCGGTAAATTTTTTACAAGAAGTTGTAATTGATATGCCCGAATAACAATAAAATCAAATATTATGGAAAAATTAATAATTAAAGGCGAAGGTTTAACAATACAAGATGTTGTAAATGTTGCTCGTAACGGGCAAAAAGTTGAGCTTCATCAAGATGCAAAAGCACGGATTAATACATGCAGAGCAATGCTTGAGAGAAAAATTGAAGCAAACGAAATAATGTATGGCGTTAATACAGGTATTGGCGAATTCTCTGAGGTTGTGTTAAATGACGACCAAGTTAAGGATTTTCAAAAATATTTAATTTATAACCATGCTGCAGGTATCGGCGACCCTGCTCCCGAGGAGTATGTAAGGGGAGCCATGCTTGGAAGGATAAACGTTCATGCACACGGCAATTCAGGTTGCCGGCTTGCAATAACCGAAACCCTTGTTGCATTATTAAATAAAGGTGTAACACCATTTGTTTGCCAAAAAGGCTCGGTTGGTGCAAGCGGCGATTTAGCCCCGATGGCTCAGGTAGCCTTACTGATGATGGGTGAGGGAAAAGCATATTATAAAGGTGAGTTGTTGGAATCAAAAGATGCTATGGCAAAAGCTGGAATCCCGATTCCGGGGTTGCAAGCTCGCGATGGCTTAGCTACAATAAACGGCTCAAACGTGCTTACTGCAATGAGCGCAATATTTTTGGTTGATGCAAACAACTGGTTAAAACAGGCTGAAATTGCTGCGTCGATGTCGTTAGAGGCATTAAAAGCAAATATGAAACCTTATACAAAACTATTGCACGAGGTACGGGGTTTTAGAGGCGCCATAAGAAGTGCAGAATCAATAAATAAATGCGTTGCAGGTGGCGATTTAAAAGAAGAAAAAGTGGCATGCAAGGTTCAAGATGCTTATTCAATGCGTTCAACACCGCAGGTTATTGGCGCTGCTCATGATGCTTTGGCTTATGCAAAATCGCAGGTCGAGATTGAATTAAATGGCGTTGGCGACAACCCTATCTTCTTTCCTGAAAAAGATATGGCAATATCAGGGGCAAATTTCCAAGGTACTCCGGTTGCCGTTCCTATGGACATGGCAGGATATTGCATAACAATGGTCAGCGTGCTTTCCGAAAGGAGGCTTAATAGGCTAAACAACCCCGCATTAAGCGTTGGGCTTCCTGCATTTTTAACAAAAGGCGCCGGAATGTTTTCGGGCTTGATGCTTAGCCAATATACGGCCGATATGCAAATTGTTGAACAAAAACTGTTGTCGTCTCCTGCATCAATTCAATCAATTCCTGCTGCTGCCGATCAAGAGGATTTTGTTTCAATGGGTATGAATACCGCAATTAAAAACTTCCAGATTCTTGATAACGCATATGGTGTGTTGGGAATTGAATTTATGGCTGCGGCACAAGCACTCGATTTTAGGAAAGAGGAGTATAGCTTTGGAAAAGGAACACAAAAAGCTAAAGATATTGTAAGAAAATATGTTGAATTTTTAGAAATCGACAGGCCGCTTTATATCGACCATACAAAAATGAAAGAGGTTGTAAAATCAACCGAGATACTTACTGAAGTTGAAAAGGTTGTGGGCAAGCTTGATGAGTGGAAATAAAACAATATGCTTATCCGCTTGTTTGCCTAAAGTTTGAAAACTTGAGGCTGAAAGCCTCTAAAACATTAGTACAGGGCAACGCCC
>CAYQPP010000326.1:0-3892 GCA_964419235.1 uncultured Bacteroidales bacterium | reverse complement strand
CTAAATGCCGTAAGTTCACTATTTCACAACTCCTACTGCATAAGTCGGGTTTAATCTAAATAAAGATTACTTTTGTGGTGATTATTTCATTGCAAATGGGGTGTAATAATTTGCAAGTCATGATATAAGTTATTGGTTTAAGATTTGAATAGTAACTAACAAAAAATGAATTTACCCCCGAAATGTGTCAAATTCTTAATATTTTTACCCCCGAAATAGGTAAAAATATCAAGAATTTTACCCCCGAAATGTGATTTTTGATAATAAAATCATTAAGTTTGCAGGGAATAAACATTATCTGAAAATATTATGTTTTACAGAGCTATAATAGAAGATTTAAAAAAATGGAAACATTCGGAAATACGCAAACCTTTGGTATTGCGTGGAGCAAGACAGGTAGGTAAAACTACCGTTGTTGAGCAATTTTCAAAAGAATTTACACAATTTATATCTTTAAATCTTGAAAAATATGATGATAAAGAAATTTTTGCAACGAATAAATCAATATCCGAAATAGTAGATGCTCTGTTTTTTATAAAAAATAAGTCGAAAAATGTAAATGACACTTTAATTTTTATTGATGAAATACAAGAACACCGGTATGTAATATCCATGCTTAGATATTTTTATGAAGAGTATCCTCAGTATTATGTAATAGCTGCCGGCTCATTGTTGGAAACAGTTTTTGACAATACAATAAATTATCCGGTAGGAAGGGTAGAATATAAGTTTATGTATCCGTTTTCGTTTGCCGAGTTTATTAATGCTCTTGGCGAGGAACAAGCATTATTGCAATATTACAATATTCCCGTTGCTGATTTTGCTCACGATAAATTATTGAAGTTGTTTAATTTATATACTTTAATAGGTGGAATGCCCGAAGTTGTAAAGAATTATGTAAAAAATAGAGATATTGTATTATTGAAACCGATATATGAGTCATTATTAATGTCGTATATCGATGATATAGAGAAATATGCACGAAATGCAACTTTGGTAAAAGTTATTCGTCATGCTGTTCAAACAATTTTCATAGAAGCCGGTTCAAGAATAAAATTTGCAGGTTTTGGAGCATCGGCTTACTCATCAAAAGAAATGGGAGAATCTTTGCGAATAATTGAAAAAGCAAGGTTGTTATATTTAATTTATCCTACTGTTCAAACATCTATGCCGTTTGCGAAAGATTTAAAAAAATCGCCCAGATTACAAGTGCTTGATACAGGTTTACTGAATTATTTCTCAGGAATACAAAAGGATATTTTTAAAATTGATAATTTGCTCGACACATATAAGGGTAAAATTGCTGAACATATTGCAGGGCAAGAATTGATGGCAAACAGCAATAGTCTGTTTTTCAGTTTATTGTTTTGGGTTCGAAACAAAAAAGATTCTATGGCTGAAATTGACTTTTTATATAAATATAATGCTACGGCAATACCTATTGAAGTAAAATCGGGTAAAATAGGCAAATTAAAATCTTTGTTGCAATATATTGATTTATCCGATATTGATTTTGCTGTTAGAATTTATGCAGGAAAATTTAATATTGAAAAACACAAAACTTTAAAAGGCAAAGAATTTACATTAATGAATTTGCCTTATTATTTAACAGGAAACATTCATAATTATATTAAAAAATATTACAAAACAGAGTTATAAAAAATGATAAACTTTTTTAAAAAATATCATAAATGGCTTGGCGTAATAGTTACGCTTTTTATTGTGATGTTTGCTCTTTCGGGCATAGTGCTCAATCATCGCGAGGCTTTGTCGGGGGTTGATGTAAGTCGCAAATTGATGCCACAACAATATGAATATAAAAATTGGAACAATGCGGGTGTAAAAGCCACTCACAAAATAAACAACGACAGCATTCTCATTTACGGAAATATCGGCGTTTGGCTTACCGATTCTGCTTTTTCGCATTTTACCGATTTTAACAGCGGTTTCCCGAAAGGGATAGACAACCGTAAAATTTGCCAAATACTGCAAACCCGCAAAGGCGATTTGTTTGCCGCCACATTTTTCGGGTTTTATCAATATAATTTCGGAGCAAAAAAGTGGGAACTGCATAAACTGCCTGTTTCCGAAAAACGTGTGGTTGACCTTATGGAAAAGCAAGATACTCTGTTTGTGCTTACACGCTCATTTTTGCTTACCACAACCGATTACAAGCATTTCACGCAAGTGAAAATACCTGCACCCGAAGGATACGACAACAAAATAGGACTTTTTAAAACACTTTGGGTAATTCACAGTGGCGAAATTTACGGTCACGCGGGCAAGATACTTGTTGACTTGGTAGGAGTGATATTTATATTTTTGAGCATAACAGGTCTTATATTTTTTATCAACGGCTACCGTATAAAGCGGCGACGCAAATACAGTAAAGAGTTTTACAAAATCAGGCGAATAAATGCGTGGAATTTGAAATGGCACAATAAACTCGGTTGGATAACTATTCTGTTTTTACTTATCACTACCCTTACGGGAATGTTTTTGCGTCCTCCGTTGCTTATTGCCGTGGGAAACTCAAAGGTAAATAAAATCCCGCATACCGAACTGGCTACGCCAAATCCGTGGTTCGATATTTTACGTCGTATTGCTTACGACGAAGAAAATCACAGGTTTATTATTGCCACAATGGACGGGTTTTACTATTCCGATGATGATTTTCATTCGCAATTAAAACTGTTTAAATATCAACCGCCCGCAAGTATTATGGGAGTGACGGTATTGAAAAAATACAACAGCAAATCATGGCTTGTTGGTTCATTTTACGGACTGTTTATTTGGTATCCCGAAAACGGATTTGTTTACGATTATATAAAAAAAATGCCTTATGTGCCGCCAAAAGATAATGGGCGTCCGATAGGTGATTTTAAAATTACAGGTTATACAGCAGATTATTTTGGCAAGGAAATTGTATTTGAATACAACTATGGTGCGATAAACATTTCCGATGATACTTTGTTTTGTAGTATGCCGTCGCAAATACAAAAGCAACCCATATCGTTGTGGAATGTGGCTCTTGAAGTTCACACCGGACGAATTTTTCAGTCGGTTATCGGCGGATTTTATATTCTGATAGTTCCGCTTGTGGGACTTGCGGCACTGTTTATAATAATATCAGGATTTATTGTTTGGTTTAAAAACCATCGAACAAAAGAGAGAGAAGAAGAAATAGAATTTGAAACATTAAAATTACATACAATGGAAAATAAAAAATATACGGTAAGCAAAGAGTGTATTGCTTGTCGTGCTTGTGTTGAAGTTGCACCCGATAACTTCGACATGAATAGTAAAAACAAAGCCTATCTGAAAAAGCAACCCGAAAACGATAGTGAAGAGGAGTTGTGTAACGAGGCTATGGATGTGTGTCCCGTGCAGGCAATATCAATGGTAGAAACCGAACAAAAAGAGGGTGTTGCAATTATTACGGCACAGTCGAATATTAAAGAAACTCTGGATAAATATCCGGAGTTGAAAGATATTTTGACAAACTTGTCGCCGAAGTTTAAGAAGATGCAAACGCCTGCTCTTTACAATACTCTTGCACGTTTTGCTTCTTTTAAAGATGCCGCAAAGGTTACGGGAGTATCTATTTGCGAAATTCTGCATGTTATCAACAAACATCTTGGCGTTGAAGATAAATTGATAAGCAGCATGCCCGAATGTGTTAAAATTCATGCCGATACAGAAGATTTCACAGGAGAAGAAATTTCTTGGAGTGAAAATGCCGAGCGTTATATTTACAATAATGATACAATGTCAGAATTGGTAGAGAAAGTATCGTCATTACCTCCGCAGGGTAATATTGTAGTTATTTCGGTTGATAAACCCAATGAACTGTTAAAGGTTGTTTCGGGACTTGGTTTTAAATATAATATTG
>CAYQPP010000325.1:0-3929 GCA_964419235.1 uncultured Bacteroidales bacterium | reverse complement strand
TATATTGTTTATTTTTATATTTTAAAAAGAAAAAATAGAGCCTTATGCGTATTAAATTAATAAAATGGCATCAAAAAATGCTACTGTTTGTTTTATCAATTTTAGGAATAACCACCGGATGCGAAAATAACCCGTTTATTACACCCGGGTGTGAATATGGTACTCCGTATGCAAAATTTAAAATTAGCGGCAGGGTAACCGATAGCAAAACAGGCGCGGGAATTGAAAATGTTGGAATTATTAGTTCAATAATACACAAACCTGACACCATTGAATACCGTGAAATTTGGGATACGGTATATGCCAACCAATATGGAGAATACCATACAGAGTTGAGCCTGTTTCCTATTTCAGACACGATATACCTTACTTTTTATGATAAAGACAGTATTTCAAACGACTTTTATCTGCGCAAAGACACCTCGGTATATTTTAACCACGAAAACCTTACCGGAGGCGACGATAGCTGGTATGAAGGCGAAACATCGGTTAACTTCGATATTAATTTAGATAAAAACAGCACTAAATAGCCATGCACCGCCTAAAGCAAAAGTTGCTGTTAAAAACAAACCGGAACTACCGAAAAATACAAACCGCCACCCATAAACTAAACTACCTTTTTTGGGAATGTACTTTAAGGTGCAACCTAAACTGTTTACATTGCGGAAGCGATTGCCATGTAAATTCGGCGGTTAAAGATATGCCGGCTGCCGATTTTTTAAAAGTAATTGATAAACTGCCCGCAATTTGCAACCCCAACGAAACACTTATTGTATTAACAGGCGGCGAGCCCTTGGTACGAAAAGATATTGCCAATGTTGGCATAGAGCTTTACAAGCGCGGTTTTCCGTGGGGCATGGTTACCAACGGGCTGCTATTAAACAATACCCGCTTAAACAAATTGATGAATGCAGGCATGAGGACACTTACCATTAGCCTCGACGGTTTAGAGGAATCGCACGATTGGCTAAGGAACATAAAAGGGGCTTTTGGCAAAACATTAAAGGCAATTGAGCTTGCTGCAGCCGAAAAAGATTTAAAATTTGATATTGTATCGTGCGTTAACCCCCGAAACCTAAATGAACTGCCCGAGCTTGCAAAACTGTTAATCAGCAAGGGGGTAAAAAGCTGGCGGCTGTTCTCTATTTTTCCTAAAGGCAGGGCCGAGCTAAACCGGCTTGTTTTAAATAACCCCAATGATGTTAAGTATTTAATGAACTTTATTGAGCAAACAAGAGCCGAAGGTAAAATAATGGCATCGTTTGGGTGCGAGGGTTTTCTTGGCAGTTATGAGTATAAAGTGCGTAACCACGGCTTTTTTTGCCGTGCGGGTATTACCGTTGGCTCGGTTTTGGCCGATGGAAGCATATCGGCATGCCCGTCGCTTGACAAAGAGTTTACCCAAGGCAGCATTTATACCGATGAATTTAACGATGTTTGGCAAAACAGATACCAAATTTACAGAAACCGCGATTGGGCAAAAACAGGAATATGCAAAAACTGCAAACAGTGGGACAACTGCCTTGGAAACGGCTTGCATTTAAGAAACCCTGAACAGGAAGGCCCGCTCTATTGCCACTATAAAATACTTTTCCCTAAAAAATAGGTCAGCGAACACATCTCGCTTTAGCGGAACTTGTCTCGCTTTAGCGGAACTTGTCTCGCTTTAGCGGATAGTTAATTACACTCTTAATAAATTGCCATATTTTGAATTTTATTGCACGCTTTTTGTAAGTTTGCCATTCAAAATATATAAAATGAAGTATTTAGTATCAATATTGTTATTAATAAGTGCTTTTATTACAAATGCACAAACCAACCCCGCCACTATTTATAGTAACTTAAAAAATGGGGCTATACTGGTTAGGCTAAAAACAAACAGCAATACAATAAAAGCCTTAAAAGGGAACAACGATGAACTTATGGAGCGTGTAATTGCCAAAAGGGATAAGCAAAACAGGGAGATTATCGACGCTTTTGATAAAGTTTTCACGCTCTGCCCAGTCTATTATTTTTATAGCGATGATTCAAAAAGTATTGCCGAGCAAAAATTTGAGGGGGTATTGTTAAACAACAAATTGAACAAAGTAGAAAACATACCGCACTTAAAGAATAACTATTTAATAATGGAGTTTTCATATCTGATGCAAAATACCGATAGCACATGGAGCTATTCGGAATGGGGTGTTAAAGACGGAAAAAGCCAAATGGTTGATTACTATGCGGGAGGAAGCGAAAAAGGCCCCGATGCACTTATAGTGCTTATGCCTGATTTTAGGCTGGTGCCAACTGAATACCCCTATTATGCAAGAACATTTAAAGGACTGCCTATTATAGAACGCTCAAAAGAGGAGACAATAAAAAGGATAGTTGAAAAATTTGAATATTTTTATACTTATAAATAATAAATGCCATGAGTTTATTTGAAAAAATTAACGCCGATATTAAAGCTGCAATGTTGGCAAAAGAGAAAGAGAAACTGGAACCATTACGTGCTATAAAAGCTGCATTTTTAATGGCTAAAACCGAAAAAGGAGCAAGCGACACCCTAAGCGATGAGACTGAAATAAAAATTGTGCAAAAACTGGTAAAACAACGAAAAGACTCTGCCGAGCTTTATAAAACCAACAACCGCGAGGAGCTTTATGCAAAAGAGATAGCCGAGGCAAAAATAATTGAACAATACTTACCTGCCCAAATGAGTGAGGAGGAGATTGTAGAAGAGATAAAAGTTATTATTTCAGAAGTTGGAGCTGCCGGACCGCAAGATATGGGCAAGGTTATGGGCATAGCTTCTAAAAAACTTGGTGGCAAAGCCGAAGGTAGGGTAATTGCACAAAAGGTAAAAGAGTTGTTAGCATCACTTTAATAAAATGACTCTTATTACTCTAATAGGTTTTACTGCGGCAATACTTACAACAATAGCATTTATTCCGCAAGCTCTAAAAACCATAAAAACAAAAAACACTAAGGATCTATCGTTGCCAATGTATTTGATTCTTACAACAGGCATTCTGTTTTGGTTAATTTATGGCATACTAATTAACGATTTTCCAATAATTGCTGCCAATAGCATTACTCTGTTTTTTGCACTTATTATTCTTATAAATATATTGCGGTACAAATAGTGTCAGCAATAAAAAAACCGGCTAATTAAGCCGGTTTTTTTATTATCTTCTTTTAGGTTTATGCTGTTTATATGATGGTTTTTTACTAAAACCTCCACTACTTTTGCCTCCTTTACTACCTTTGCCACCTTTACCACCTCTACTGCTAACAACAGGCTTTTTTTGAACAAACTCGCGTGCATCTTTTAGTTTTAACCCTTCAGGTATTTTTATCTGGTCTTTTGTTAAATAAAGCAGATCTGAAAAAATTTGTTCGTCAGTTATGTTTTCACGATTCCACATAACATACGATTTTTTCATTTGAGTACAAATTACCTCAATTAGGTAGTCTTTCTCTTCTCCTTCATCGTAATTCATAATGCGTTGAATCATGCTTTCAAGCACTTTGCCATAATGCTTAAACCTAATATCATCGGCACTTTGATACCCTATATGTACAGGTTCCAAAAAAAGATCTTCTTTTGCAGGAGTAGTGTATGGCGAATCAACATCAAGCTCAAAATCAGAAATAATAGCAAGGTGGTCCCAAAGCTTATGCGTAAAATCCGATACGTCTCTTAAATGAGGGTTCATATTTCCCATAACTTGTATTACAGCTTTGGCCATACGGTTACGCTCGTCTCTATCTTCAATTGTTTTAAGGTGAATAACCATTTTCTGGATATTTCTGCCATATTCTGGCAGTACCAACCTTTTTCTTCCTGTATTATAATCCATTTAATGAAATTTTTTAACAAAAGTAGTTGAAATAATCTGGTAAACAAACAAAATTATAATAACCAATGGTTAAATCTTTGTATA
>CAYQPP010000324.1:0-3949 GCA_964419235.1 uncultured Bacteroidales bacterium | reverse complement strand
CCACAATACACCAAGCTAAAACATGGTGTTATTCTCATAATATTACAATATTTGATTAAAGTGTAATTGAAAAATACAGTTTAATGTTGAAAATTGTATATTGAGCGTTGAATATTTGACCTTAAATTAAGATACGACTTAAATGGTTAACCCTAAAAAAGTATATAAATCCTATATGGTACCTTTTTTTCATGGTAATGCCAAAGAGACACTACATAACATCTCCCCCTGCATCCATTCCACTACCATTACCACTCTTGCCTCGTTTTACCTTATAGTTGTTTATTTTATAGCTAACAGTTAACATAACAATAGGCGTATTTGGATTAAACATGGTATATTGGTAAAAATCAGCCCCTGCCGATTCAAATTCATGTTTCCAAGTACCAAACACATCACGTACTTGCAAGGTGGCCGACATTTTACGTTTAAAAAAATCTTGCTTTATTGCGGTACTTGCCGAAAAATATCCAGCCGATTTACCCTGCGCCCTAACTGTTGGACTTTGGTATGAGAAATCTAACTGTAGCCTTGTATTTGGTGTTACCTTAAAAGTATTGTTAAAGCGTGTGTTCCAGCTAAAGTCGTGTTGTGTTTTCTCTTTATCATACAGTACAACCTCTAACCTGTAATCATAAAAATCGGCCATTAAGTTTGTGGTGTACCATTTAGTGGGCTTATAATTAATCATTGCCTCCACGCCAAGCGCAAAATCTTTTCCAACATTTTCAAAAGTATGAAGCATAGCATCTTTTTGCTCAGGATAAGGAGTTAACACCCGTTCTATTTTATTTTCGGTTATTCGGTAATACCCCTCAAGCGAGAAGAAATTCTTTTTCATAAACTTTTTTTGGTATCCCAAATCAAACGAGTGTATATATTCGGGCAGCAGTTCAGGGTTGCCCTGCCTAACATTATTGGCATCGCGCCAAGTAACAAACGGCTCTAAATAGTACCCTCGCGGACGTTCAATGCGTTTTGTGTAGCTTACCATTATTTGCTGCTTGGCAGGCAAATTATACGAAAAGTGCAGAGTGGGGAAAAAATCGGGACGATCAATTTTAAACTCCTCACCGGTTTGGTCAATGCTTAAAAGTCTGTATGTGTATTCCATGCGCAAACCTGCCTGATAACCAAAATCGTCATATTCGCCTCCCAAAATTCCATATGCCGCATAAGTATTTCGTATATAGTTGGTGTTATTGCTGTATTTATCCCGCAATTCATAACCCTCTGTTTGAAAGTTGTACTCAAAAACTTTGTTGGCATCGTTGCTTTCGGTAATTTGTGATTGAAACCCTGCCTCAAATTTACCCCCCCATTCAAATGGCTGCGAATAGTCCAACTTAAAACGCCAGCCGGTATAAGGCCCCGTTTCAGTTGTTTTTCTTGCTTCACTAAGCGTATCGGCACGAAATATTTTGTTCAACGATTCCTCATCCATCTCACGCCCATCGGCAACTATTCGAGCTTCAATAAAATGCTCCCTATTTTTATTAAAAGTGTGTTTGTAATCAACTGTTACCGAGTACGACAAGCCTCCATGCGAAAACCCGTCATTGGTTAAATAAAAGCTATGTGCTCCTATCGGTTCTATCCACTCTTCATAATTTTTTTCGGCCTTCATAGCCATTGAACGGTTTCCTATCATTCCGTTTACCCCAAAAACATCGGCTTTTGTTATCGACCAATCAACACCTGCCCTAAGCCCAGAGTTACTGCGGCCTCTCTCAAAGTTTCCATCAGATTTTATGTACAGCATTGAATCGGCATTCAACCTTGTGTTTCTCTCATACTCCAAATCGCCCGGCATATTTCTTTTATTATAGTCGCCTCCGACATAAACATGCATTTTATCGTTTCTGTAATCAACGGTAAAATCGCCGCCGTAATTCAAAAACCTGCCTACGTTAGCGTTTACAATCCCGCTCATACCGTTTAGCTTGTTCTTTTTTGTAATAATATTCACAATCCCCGAAGCTCCGTCGGGCTCATATTTAGCCGACGGGTTTGTAATAATCTCGATATTATCAATTGCCCCTGCAGGAATTTGGCGCAATGCATCACTTGGCTCAAGAGCCGTTGGGCGGCCATCAATCAAAACCGTGAACGAACCGCTTCCGCGAAGGGTAACATTGCCTTCAATATCAACTTTAACCGATGGTATATTCTCTAATATATCAACCGCAGTACCCGATTTTGCAGTAAGTTGTTGGCTAACGTTTACTATCTTTTTATCAATTTTATATTGAACCGAAGCTTGGTCGGCAACAACGCTAACCTCATCTAACTCTTTAGTGTTTGGTTCAAGCAATAAGCTGCCCAGTTTAATTTCGCGGGTTTCATTCAATATAACAATTCCTTGAACCGTTTTTGTTTTATACCCCATAAAAGTAATTGTGAGGTAATACTCACCCTCGGGGTTGTTTTTTAGCCTAAAAAAACCTTCGCTGTCTGAAATTCCGCCGGTAATTAATTTTTTATCGGCATTTGCATATAAAGCTACCGTGGCGTATTCAATGGGTTTGCCATCGCCACCATCGGCAATTGAACCAACAATATGCCCTTTTTTATTGGCATTTACCGATTTATCTGTTTCGGAGGCTGTTGCCACTATTGTTGTTGCCAATAAAATAGTTATTAAAATTTTTCTCATCAGTTTTATCATTATAATCTATTATTTTATACTCTGACGTTTTATTTTATATTTACTTGCTGTTATTTTTTAATATGCCTTAGTCAAATATCATGATATTATAAAAATAACACTATACTTTAGTTTAGTATATTGCGGTATAATCCACTCATGTACCTAAATTCTCGATAAGTTTGCTATGCAAACTTATCGAGAATTTAGGGTGTTTTGTAATTATCTTATACACCCAAATAAATTTGGGTGCTAATCTAATGTACAATTGTTAATATGACTAAGACATATTAAAAAATAATCTTAATCCACTAAAAATTAGGGAAAAATATATGAAGCCTCGAGGGATTCTTTTGGTTAAAGTAAAAACATAAAAAAATGCCCCCAATTTGGAGGCATTTTTTTTATATAGTATCAACTTTTATTTTACAAATCGTAATACTTTTGCGTTATTTTTATCGTAAACTATTACCGTGTAAACACCCGGTATTAAATTGCCGGTATTAAATCCATTTTTAAATACTGAAACCTCAGTTCCTGAATAGATTAATTTACCCGTAATACTCCTAACCTCAATTTTATCGGCAGCCATAACTCCATTTATATAAAGTATGTCTTTAACAGGGTTGGGGTATAGTGTAATACTGTTTGCCTCGCTATAATTTATTGAAGTTGTTATGGTAACATTTATAGTATCAGGTTTTGAATAACCACCTGATGCAAAATAAAACGACCTAACAAAATAATAATAATCTCCATCCACCAAATTGGTATCAGTATATGTAAATTTATCTGACTGTGCTATAGCTAAAAGCACAGTATCCCTGAAAATAACATAAGCATCGGGTGTAGCATCGGTTGGGGCAGCCCATGTAAGCACAACATCGTTTTCATTTTCAACGGTTGCTGTAACGTTGGTAGGTGGTGCAGCAGATTCAACAGTTTTGATTGAAATATCATCAAAATAGTATTGTCCGGTGCCGGCTACGTTATTATTAAAGCCATAAAAATCAATGGCTGCAAACTGTTTTAAATTAGTATTGCTAGTTCCGGCACTCCATTTAAATTCAAAAACTAAATTATTGTCCATAAATATCTCACACCAATCAATATCTAAGTCAATAATAATTTTCATTTCAAACCATTTGTCAAAATCATAAAGGAAAGTACCATCATTATCTCCAGGTCCGTTAACAGTTGCGGTACCGTCAATATACTTAATTTCATACGCAAATTTACTACTGCCACCTGAAAATTCCTGAAGCATGTTGTAATATCCGATAGAACCGGTAGGTATATACA
>CAYQPP010000323.1:0-3951 GCA_964419235.1 uncultured Bacteroidales bacterium | reverse complement strand
GTGTCTCGCTTTAGCGGATACCAGCAGAAAATTTTAATTTAAGGGACAATTACCAACACACTCTATTACTTTGGCAAAATTTTCATGCTTTAGCGAATAATATGTATTTCTGCCAAGGCGTTTTCTTACTAAAACACCTTTGTCTTTTAAAATTCCCAAATGGTGTGAAGTATTAGATTGTTCAATACCGAGTTTGCGGTGTATTTCGCCAACCGATAATTTTTCTTCGCTTTCCAATAAATTTAAAATAGCAATACGTATTGGGTGGGCAATGGCTTTTAGCATATTTGCTACACTCTCTAATTTATCTACATTTAATTCACTAAATCCCATCACAAAAATTTGAAATTACTTATGTTATTATTATAAAATTTGAAAAAAATTATTCTATTTCATTCGCAAATATATACATATTTAAATATGTATAGGGATGATGCTAAAAAAAATGATAGCCGATAAAAATTTTGTTACTACTCTGTTGAAATAAAGTGTTGATATTCATATGTTTGTTGCAGATTAACATTAATAATTTTTATTAAAAAGGCTAACCTTATGGAGATGCTCTAATTAATGTTAATACCCATGACTAAAACATCATCAATTTGCAAGTTATTGCCTTTCCACTTATCAAATTCTTTTTCGATAATCATTTTTTGTTCATTGGCAGGTTTTGCCGATGCCTCTTTAAGAATACTTTTAAATCGCTGCCCTTTCATTTTTGAGCCGTTATCTCCTCCAAATTGGTCGTAATAACCGTCGGTAAACAGATAAATTTGATCGTTAGGCTCCAAATTTTGTTTCTTTAATAAAAACGAGCGCTTTTCGTTATCGAAATAGCCAACTGGCATCCGGTCGGGTTTTAGTTCAATTAAGTCGTTGTTTCGTACAATAAAAATCGGGTTCATAGCCCCTGCAAACTCTAATTTATTTTTTTTCATATCAATGGCAACTACCGACATATCCATTCCGTCGCCGGCAACAGTTTCACTTCCATCTTGATGTAAATGGTTTATTATATTCAGGCGCATACGATTTAAAATTACATCGGGCGATACAAATCCTTTTTCGTTAACAATTTTATTAAGGAACGATATGCCAATCATGCTCATAAAAGCACCGGGAACACCATGTCCGGTTGAATCGGCACAAACCACTATCATTTTATTATGATGATGGGTTATCCAATAAAAGTCGCCGCTTACAATAGCTTTAGGCTTATAAAACAGAAAGCTGTTTTTGTAGTATTTTGTAAGGGTCGAAAATGGCGTCATCATGGCTTCTTGAATACGCTTGGCATATGATATGCTTGAGGTTATATCTTTGTTTTTGCTTAAAATTTCATTTTCGGCTTTTTTAATGCGGTTTATGTTGGTGTCTATGCAAATCATTTTCTCAATTTTACCACCCTCGCCCAAAAGCGGGGTTAATGTGGTCTGTGTCCAAATTTCTTTGCCCTCTTTAGTTTTATTTAACGATTCAAATGATATTGGCTGTTTATCGCCGTACCAAACATTTACCAATTGCTGAATATTAATATCGGCTTGCTCTCCCAAAAGGTCTATGTCTTCAATAGTATCAAAATCATTTAATGTGTAGCCGTGCATTTTTGTATATCCCTCGTTTACCCATGTAACGCGCCCAACCTCATTCATTATCCTAATGCCATTGTCGGTTTCGCGTGCAATTATCGACAGTTTTTCAAGCTCTTCGTTAACATCGAGCAAGTGTTGCCTTTGCATCTCAATCTCCTCTTTTTGCTGGGCGATACGGCTATTTTTTATAAATAGTATTTTATTGTCTTTACGTTTTTGACGCAGAAATATTGCCAGTAAAAAAGTAAACCCTAACAGTAAAAAAGTGCCTATAATTCCGCTAAAAATCAGCACCCTCTGCTTTTCAAGTTGGGCTTTATTAAGGGTAATGGTTTGATCCTGAATTTTGCGCTCGCATGTTAAATTATTAATAACTACTTGTTTGCGATTTGACTCAAGTTCCGATTGTAAAATTTTTATTTCGTATGAGTTGATAAACTTATTTACCGAATCTTTTAAATATGAGGCGCTGCGCTGGTTTATAAATGCAGTTTTATATTTGCCAGCCCTGCTCATTATTTTCGACATTATAAGCTTACACTCAATTTTTGTATAAATATCAGCCTTTTTTGCACATGCCTTTTTTGCCTTAACAGCAAAATAAACAGCACTGTCAATACGGTTAATGTTTAAATAGTATTGAGCATATTGCTTATAGTATTCAAAGTTTAATACTTCTGAATTATCAGCCAACAAAAGCGGGATTGCCCTTTTTATATATAGAATTGTTGAATCGGGTTTTCCCGTAAGGTTATATAAGTTTGCAAATTTAAGATTGACAGAAGCTAACCCTTTGTTGTAATTAATAGAGTTAAAATGCTCTTTTGCTTTATTCAAATGGTAAAGGGCTGTATCGAATTTGTTTAGCTTAATATTTGCAGCAGCACTTTCAGAATGAGCCATGCCCAATTGTTTAATGTCAAATATTCTTTTGTAAAGCAGCTGTACCTCATCAAAATAGGTTAATGCCCTTTTATAGTTTTCTTGATAAAAATAAATTTTGCCAATGTAGTTTAGTATGGTGGCATAATTTTCTATAACAGTATCTTGGCTATAAAAATTTAACCCTTTGTAAAAATTTGCAAGGGCATTCAAATAGTTGAATTGTTGATAAAAAAACAGTCCTTTAAACATAAAATACTCGCCGTACAGTTCTTTTAAAGACTCACTGTTAATAATTGTAAAGGCTGTATTATAGCGTTCGTCGGCAATTTCAAAATTATTAATTTGCGTATAACAAAAACCCTCTTTTAATAAAATGGATGCAAGCAACTGTGCATTGCCTTTATTTATTATGCGCTGTTTTAATTGCCTGTAATATTCTAAAGCCTCTAAAAACTGGTTGCTTCCAATTTTTGTATCGGCTAATTTTTGGGTAACTATAACAAATTCTTTTTCGCTTTTTGCCTTTTTTTGTGCTTTTAAAAAATAAGATTCGGCTTGCAAATAGTTGTGCTTATGCAGATAAAATTGTCCAAGCAAAAAATATCCTTTAAACTCTTTTTTTGTGTTGTGCTTTTTTTGTGCTTCATCAATCAATAAATTGATTTGGTTTGTTAGGGGGGAGTCGTTTTTATAAGTGTAACTTTTTAAAATAGGGTAGTCATAATCGGCATCAAAAATAGTATTGCCATTCAAAAGGTTGTTTATGCTATCAACCCTATTGATTTTTGGAAATGCATAACTATTTACCGGTGCAAAGTAAATTGCAATAAAAAGAAAAACAATATAAGCTACTTTCAAAACGCCCTTATTTTTTGCAGCAATGTAATTAATTTATTTGAAACCCTATGCGAGTGAAGCAAATATTTTCAACAGGTTCTGCACACCTGTCTGTTATGCCTACCACCAGCCAATAAGCATAATATGTTTAATAATTAGTGTCAGCAATAAAACTCTACAAAATTAGAAATATTTCTTTTTGCGATATTTTCACCTTTTTCACCTTATTGATATGCAGGTACTAATTAATTTACAATCAACTGATATGATTTTGTTGTCCCCTCATACTCTATCCGATAAATATAAACACCTTTGCTCAGGGTACGCACATCAAACACATGGCGGTTAAAGCCGGCTGCCGATTTGCCTTCAAAAAGCTCGTGCGTCAGTTTTCCGTATTGGTTATACAGCTGTATTTTTACTTTGGCATTAAACGGGATTATATACTCGATTATTAGTTTACCGTTGTTCGGATTAGGATATGGGAGCATTGGTTTAAATGCACTTTCAAAAGCCAAGCACTTTTCGTTATTGTTGGGTATTTCATCGGTATAATCAAACGGCAATGCGGTAACGCAAACGTGCGTTAGCTCAATATTTGATTTTACTTGCATTTGGGTGACAAAAACATGCAACA
>CAYQPP010000322.1:0-3996 GCA_964419235.1 uncultured Bacteroidales bacterium | reverse complement strand
TTCTAATGTTTTAGAGGCTTTCAGCCTCAAGTTTTCAAACCTTAGGCAAATAAGCCGATAAGCATATATTATTTTTTACATATAAAAGCCAACACGCTGATAAATAAAGAACTAAAGTTTCTCAATAATTAAGCCCCTAATTTTTCGGGTTAAATTAATCCAACTATATTTGCATAAACTAAAACATACAAAATTGGATACAAAAAAAAGACCCCTGATTCTTATAACAAACGACGACGGTTATTTTGCCCCCGGACTTAAAGTTTTGATTGATATGGTTAAGCCTTACGGCGACATTCTTGTTGTTGCCCCCGAACAAGGGGTGTCGGGCATGTCACATGCAATAACCATTAAAGTACCGCTAAGGGCTGTTAAAATTAAGCAAGAGGAAAATATTACCATCTATAAAATAAACGGCACTCCCGTTGATTGCGTTAAAATTGCTTTAAACCAATTGGCAAGCCGCAAACCCGATATTTTGGTAAGCGGAATAAACCACGGTTCAAACTCATCAATCAGTATAATATACTCGGGCACTATGGGCGGGGCTATCGAAGGAAGTTTAAACGGCATTCCGGCGGTAGGTTTTTCATTATGCTCGCACAGTATGGATGCCGATTTTAGTTTGGTTAAAGAGTATGGCGAGGATATTTTTCTCGAAGTTTTTAAAAACAAACTAAACACCAACACATGCCTAAACGTAAATTTTCCGGTTATAAACAAAAAAGATTTTAAGGGTGTTAAGGTTTGCAGACAAGCAAAAGGCGTTTGGAAAGAGGAGTATGAAAAACGTACCGATCCACATGGAGGCACATATTATTGGCTTACCGGAAACTTCAAAAATCAAGAAAACGGGGCAACCGATACCGACGAATGGGCTTTGGCAAACAATTATGCGTCAATTGTTCCGGTTAAAATCGACTTAACCGACTATGACAACCTAAAAAGTTTTTCAACACTAAACAAAAAAATATAATGCTTAAAAATAGTTCCGACTCAACATCAAAAGGTGTATTGATAGGGCTAATATTGCCCTTGATAATTATGGCTGCAATTATCCTTTTTTCAAGCTCACGTTTTAACTCCATTAAGGAAACCTTAAACCATTTTCAAACATTTGGTTTGCTTTACAAGATACTATCAATCAGCTTGATGCCCGGAGCAGGCTTGTTCTTAATATGGAATAATATAAATAAAATAAACCAAGCCCGCGGTATTTTGCTAATAACAATGTTTTACGGGGTATTTGTAATAATGCTGTATTTTATGTAACAACCTATGATTATAATTTTTACACATCTGCCGGCAGGCAGATAATTTGCAACAAAACCAATATGAGCTAAAAGTACCATGGGTTTGGCTGCAAATAAAAATTCAATAAACAATTTTCAGAAGCTAAAGCAAAATGTCCTAAAGAGCATAGTTTTAACTACTTTTGAAACCAAGTAAATTACAAACAGATGAAGTACTACCTGATAGCCGGCGAGGCAAGTGGCGATTTGCACGGGTCAAACTTAATGAAATCGCTTATTGAGATTGATAAAAATGCTGAATTTAGGTTTTGGGGTGGCGATTTAATGGCAAAATATGGCGGCACGCCCGTAAAACATATCAGCGAATTAGCCTTTATGGGGTTTGTAAAAGTGCTGATGAATATCCGCACCATTGTAAAAAACATTAACCTATGCAAAGCCGATATTTTAGAATTTACCCCCGATGTTGTTATATTGATTGACTATGCAGGCTTTAACCTTAAAATTGCAGAATTCGCAAAAGCAAAAAATATTCCGGTACACTACTATATTTCGCCAAAAATATGGGCATGGAAAACCAACAGGGTAAAAAAGATTAAAAAATTTGTTGATAAAATGTTTACCATCCTGCCTTTTGAAACAGATTTTTATAAAAACTACGATTTTGAAGTTGAATATGTTGGCAACCCTGTAAACGACGCCATACACGCCTTTAAAAAGGATGAGATTACATTTGAAGAATTTACCGCAAAAAACAGTTTAAACAAAAAACCAATTGTTGCATTATTGGCCGGAAGCCGTAAGCAAGAGATACGATTAATGCTGCCTGTTATGATTAAGGTAAGCCATTTTTTTCCTAATTACCAGTTTGTTATAGGCGGTGCGCCCGGAATTGATAATAGCTTTTACAATACACACATTGGCGGGCATAATATTCCGGTGGTTTATGCCCAAACATATAATTTAATTAAAAATAGCACGGCGGCATTGGTTACATCAGGCACAGCCACGCTTGAAACAGCACTATTTAATATTCCGCAAATAGTATGCTACCACACAAATATTGGCAATTTATTGTATAAAATAGGCCGAAAATATTTGATAAAAGTAAAATGGCTGTCGTTAGTAAATTTAATACTAAATTACGAAGCTGTTAAAGAGCTTACACAAAGCACATTTAAAGAGAAATATTTGGTAAAAGAGTTAAACAATATATTAAACGATAAAAATTATAGAGACACCATGCTTGATGCCTATAAAAAACTGCATGAAATAATTGGCAAGCCCGGCGCATCAAAAAAAGCAGCTGCCGGAATTTATAATAGTGTTGTTAAATAAAAGTTGCAAGCTCCCGAATGTCAGGCGTTAAGCATTTTTAACAACAAAATAAACGAATAAAAAGAAAAATTAGATGAGGCAAGTATATATCACGGTTTTATTAACAGTTTTTTTCAATTCAACAAATAGTTTTGCAAATACAATAAACGTTAAGCTATTCAATAAATTTAATATTAAAACCATGATGATAAGCCCTGTTGAGGGCAAATACGAGTTAACAACAAGCAAAGGGAGGACATACAAAATCAAAAAAAACGGCATTATCTATTTTACCCTAATACGCGATTCAATTAGTGTTTGGAACATGAATAGCCAACTTGGTGTATTTAAATGGGTTAGCTTTTCAGGAGTAGCGCACACCAATGCCTTTAAAATTGAGCCGGCTTACCCTGCCCTGCCTCCACGCTATTACGAGGGCAATGTAACGGTAAATGCAGGCAACAAAGGGTTTGAAATAATCAATACCATTTCAATGGACAGCTACCTTGCCGGAGTAGTTGAGGCAGAATCGGGTCCCAATGCACCATATGAATTCTATAAATCGCAAGCAATAATAAGCCGCACCTACCTACTCGAATTAATTATCAGGCAAGGAATAGACAACTACAAAATTGGCGACGACGTAGGCCATCAGGTATATAAAGGTATGAGCCTTAAAAACCCGCTAATAAAACAAGCCGTAACACATACCACTAATTTGGTAATTGTTGACACAACGGGCAAACTTATAACTGCCGCTTTTCACTCAAACTCGGGCGGGCAAACAGCCAACTCCGAAGATGTGTGGCTATCGGAAACACCTTATCTAAAAGCAACACCCGACCCTTTTAGCCTTAAACAAAACAATACTTTATGGCAAGATACAATTTTGGTATCCGACTGGTTAGATTATCTGGAACAAAACGGCATTGATGTTACAACTAACAGTGCCAAACTCGACAACCTGTTTTTTGAACAAAACAGCAGAAAAAAATACTACTTTTATAACAACGACACTATTTTGCTACGAAAAATTAGGCACGACTTCAAACTACGGTCAACATGGTTTTCGATAAAACCCGAAGGTAATTATTTAGTATTTAGCGGCAAAGGCTACGGGCATGGCGTTGGACTTTCGCAAGAGGGAGCAATGCAAATGGCACGACAAAACTATTCGTTTTTAGATATTATTAATTACTACTACAAAAATGTAAAGGTTGTCAACTACAACTCACTACTTCAATAAACAACCGTTTTTCAAAAAAAACAACCATATTCCATTCCTAAATGGGCTATTATATATTTTTTTAATTTTTTTTTAAAATAATAAAACAATTCTGTCTATTAAGCGTTTATATAGTAGAAAAAGTAAAAAAATGTACAAAGTTTTAATTACCCGTTAAACTTTGGCATCCTTTTTGAAAAT
>CAYQPP010000321.1:0-4007 GCA_964419235.1 uncultured Bacteroidales bacterium | reverse complement strand
TTACAGGCGAACTGCCTCAAGTATTCAGAAACGATAAAATAACGGGCAATGAGTCGCTTGCATATGATAAAATATTGCTTTCGCCCGGCCCCGGAATCCCTAACGAGGCGGGTAACCTGAAAGAGATAATAAAAACCTGCGCACCAACAAAAAACATATTGGGTGTTTGCCTTGGGTTACAGGCTATTGCCGAAGTTTTTGGCGGAAAATTATTTAATATGAACAAGGTATATCACGGTGTTGCCTCACCTATGGAACAAACCGACGTGTACGAACCAATTTTTAATAATATTCCTAAAACATTTGATGCAGCGCGCTACCATTCGTGGATGGTTTCGGATAATGATCTGCCAAAAAATTTATTAATCACTGCCGTTGACGGGCAAAATAATATTATGGCTTTAAAACATGCCGAGTATAATGTGAAAGGGGTGCAATTTCATCCCGAATCTATACTTACCGAATATGGTGGTATGATAATTAAAAATTGGGTTGAGGAATAGTTATTAAATTATGTAACAAAGAGTCTATTCCAAAAAGTGTCGGCGTGAGTATTTTTATAAAAAAGTAGCATCTTATTATCTTATAATCAATTAATTAACAAATTCACACCGACACAAAAATTGCTGTTTTTAATTTTTATGATTTTTCAAAATAGTCTCAACTAATAAACTTAAAAAAACAATATTATGACTGAAATGCGACATATAATCAATCACCTTACTTCACACAAAACACTATCAAGCAATGAGGCGCATCAAATTTTATCGGATATTGCAAAAGGCAAATATTCCGAAATTGAAATGGCATCGTTTCTTACGGTTTACCTGATGCGCAGCATTACTGTTGAAGAGCTGTCGGGCTTTCGCGATGCGCTTTTAGAGCATTGCCTACGTGTTGATTTGAATCAAAACAATATTATTGACCTTTGCGGAACCGGTGGCGATGGAAAGGACACATTTAATATTTCAACGTTGGCATCGTTTGTTGCTGCGGGGGCAGGTGCTAAAGTGGCTAAACATGGTAATTATGGAGTCTCATCATCGTGCGGCTCATCAAATATTCTTGAATATTTTGGGTATAAATTCACCAATAATCAAAACAATTTAAGAGAGCAGATTGAAAAAGCCGGAATATGCTTTTTACATGCACCACTATTTAATCCAGCCATGAAAAACGTTGCCCCAATTCGTAAAAACCTCAGGGTAAAAACCTTTTTTAATATGTTAGGGCCGATGGTAAATCCTGCTTTTCCGCAAAAACAATTGGTTGGGGTGTTTAGTCTCGATTTGGCTCGCTTGTACGGTTATATTTATCAACAAAGCAACAAAGATTTTACCATTGTACACAGTCTCGATGGTTATGACGAAATTTCATTAACCGGTGCTTTTAAAGCAATAAGCAATAAAAGTGAAAATATTTTTTATCCTGAAGACTTAGGTGTTGACACTATAAAACCCAACGAAATAGTGGGTGGAAAAACTGTTCATGAATCGGCAGTAATATTTCAAAATATTTTAGAAGGGAAAGGAAATGCGGCACAACAGTCGGTAGTTGAGGTAAATGCTGCTTTTGCTTTACAAAGCTATTTAAACAATGATTTTAATGAGAGCATGGCTTTGGCAAAAGAATCAATTAATAGCGGCAAGGCATTGGCATCATTTAAAAAATTAATTGAAATATCACAAACCTAAATGACTACAATACTCGATAAAATAGTTGCCCATAAAAAGGGCGAAATTGAAAGGCAAAAACAGTATTTTCCATTCAATAAACTAATTCAGCAAAAAAGGGTTCGCAAAAGGTACTCGTTAAAGCAAAATTTATTGATAAAAGATACCGGCGGTATTATTGCTGAATTTAAGCGCAAATCGCCATCAAAAGGCTGGATTAACAGGCAGGCCGTTTCTACCGAAACAGTTCCGCATTACGAAAAAGCCGGTGTTGCCGGAGCAAGTATTTTAACCGATTCGGCCTTTTTTGGCGGTACAAAAAACGATTTAATCGAAGCCGGAAGATTGTCAAAACTCCCATTGCTCCGAAAAGATTTTATTATTGACGAATATCAAATTGCCGAAGCCAATATTATGGGGGCCGATGTAATACTATTGATAGCAGCATGCTTGTCGCCCCAAAGGGTTTGCGAACTTGCACAAATAGCCCGCAACAATAATTTAGAGGTACTTTTAGAAATTCATAACGAACAGGAACTAAGGCATATTTGTGATGAGGTAACTTTTGTGGGAGTTAATAACCGCAACCTGCACACCTTTAAAACCGGCATAGAAACTTCGGTACAATTGAGCAAGCAAATTCCCGAGGGTTTTATTAAAATAAGCGAAAGCGGAATATCATCGGTTGACAATGTAAAATATTTAAAAAGCTATGGGTATAAAGGTTTTTTAATGGGCGAAACATTTATGAAAAGCATTGACCCGGGCAAATCGTGCAAAACATTTATTGAACAGTTAAATAATGAATAAAAAATTAAAAATAAAGATTTGCGGTATACTGCAACCACAGAATATTAAAGGCGTTGATGCATTAAACCCCGATTATATTGGCTTTATTTTTTATCCGCCATCGCCTCGCAATATGGATAAAAACCCTGATGCCATTCCTGAAACACAAGCTAAAAAAGTAGGCGTTTTTGTTGATTCTGATATTGAATCTATTATTAAAAAAGCAACAACTTTTAAATTAAGCACTATTCAATTACATGGTAGCGAATCACCCGATATTTGTTCCATACTAACTAATTTAGGGTACGAAGTTTTTAAAGCCTTTAGGGTTGATAATAACACAAAAGTTCAGGAAATAGAAGTATATGCAGGTACCTGTTCGGCTTTTTTATTCGACACCAAAACCAATATGCATGGTGGTTCGGGCAAAAAGTTTGACTGGAAAAAATTAGATGAATTGGCATATATAAACAGTTTTTTTATTAGCGGAGGAATTGGTGCTAATGATGCAGAGGCTATTTTAAAACTCAACTATAAAAACCTTATTGGTTTAGATTTAAACAGTCAATTTGAGATTGAACCCGGATTGAAGAATATTAGCATGCTGCAAAAATTTTTAAAAAATGTAAAAAACTATTGATTATGGATTATCAAGTAAATAATAAAGGGTATTATGGAAAATTTGGTGGAGCCTTTATTCCTGAAATGCTTTATCCGAACGTAAAAAACTTAGAAGAAAACTATTTAAAAATATTAGAGAGTGAACTCTTTAGGAAAGAGTTTACATCACTGTTAAAGCATTATGTAGGGCGTCCGTCGCCACTATATTTTTCGAAACGGCTGTCTGATAAGTATGGGATAAAGCTCTATTTAAAACGTGAAGATTTAAACCACACGGGGTCGCACAAAATAAACAATACCATTGGTCAAATACTTATGGCCCGTTTTCTTGGCAAAAAGCGTATTATTGCCGAAACAGGGGCAGGGCAGCATGGTGTTGCAACCGCTACCGTTTGTGCGCGCGAAGGACTTGAGTGTATTGTTTTTATGGGGGCAGTTGATGTGGAAAGGCAAATGCCCAATGTTGAAAAAATGCAGATGTTGGGTGCAACGGTTATACCCGTGCAATCGGGTAATAAAACACTAAAAGATGCAACCAACGAAGCTATTCGCGATTGGATTAACCACCCCAACGAAACTCATTATATTATTGGCTCGGTGGTAGGGCCACACCCTTATCCCGATATGGTAGCACGTTTTCAATCGGTAATAAGTGCCGAAATAAAAACACAGTTAAAAGAGCAGACAGGCTCACCATTGCCGAACTCTATTATAGCTTGTGTTGGCGGAGGAAGTAACGCTGCCGGCGCATTTTATCACTATTTGAATGAAAAATCGGTAAGGCTTATTGCTGTTGAAGCCGACGGAAAAGGACTTGAAACAGGCGAAACTGCGGCAACAATTGCAGCCGGTAGTACCGGAATAATACATGGTAGCCGCACTATGCTCATGCAAACCGATGATGGGCAAATTGTTGAGCCATAC
>CAYQPP010000320.1:0-4009 GCA_964419235.1 uncultured Bacteroidales bacterium | reverse complement strand
TTTATTTGGGTGTATGAAACAATTACAAAATTCCCCAAATTCTCAATAAGTTTGCAAAGCAAACTTATTGAGAATTTGGGGTACATGAGTAGATTATACCACAATACACCAAGCTAAAGCATGGTGTTATTCTCATAATATCACGATATTTGACTAAAGCATATTTAAAAATTATAGTTTTTTAAATATGCTTTAATCAAAAAAAATCCCCGTGGCTTTGCCTCGGGGATAGTCAACTTTAAGAAGTTTCTTTAATCCCTTAAATCGACATTGCCGTATTCGCTCACTACTTTTACCGTTGTTTTTGTCGATTCGTTGCCTGAATATCCGCTAATTTCCATTCCGTGATCCTCTTTAATAATCCGTCTTATTTTCATATTGTTGTATTTAATATCGGCATATCTTGCCCTTGCATCTAATTTATAGTTGGCGTTTAGCGACAGCCCTAAGCTTATTTTTGCATATTTGCTAACAACATCAACGGATTCAAACCCATCGGGCATTTCGTTCACTCTAATATCTCCGTATTTGTTTTCAACTTTAAGCTTTTTTGTTAGTTTTTCAATATCAATATTTGAGTATTTGGCAGTTAACACCATGTTGGCTATACTCTTAATATCATAATCATCGTAACCGGACTCAGCAACCACCGACGAAAATGTGCCCAGCCTTAATTTTGAATATTTACTCGATATTGCCAATGCCTTGCCTGTGCCTACCTTAAGTTTCGAGTATTTAATAATAATTTTGCCCCAGTAAAATTCGTTTATCCGCGAGTTTTCGCAATAACCCAACTCAACCGAGCTAAGCGGTTTTTTATTGCCATCTAAAATTTTATTCACATTTAGCGAACCATATTTTACAGCCAAAACGCTTTTGCCATGCAACTCGTTTATAGTAACATTGCCATACTTATTTATAAGTTTTATATTAACATAAGCAGGCATGGCAACAGTATAGTTGATTTCAAAATCGGAATTGTTTGACGATATATTATCAATCATGGTTTCTGCATTAATTGTATTGCCTTCTTTTGAGATATTTACCGATATTTTATCCATTATTTTATCGGCTTTGGCTTTTGAGCGTGATTTTACAACTATTTCGGCATCAATAGTAATTGTATTTACCTTAGTATTTGTAATTATTATATCACCAAATTTATTTGAAATTTCAAAAGTTGTCTCTTTATTTACATCATACTGCTCATGAAACTTTTTCTCATATTTATCCTGTGCATTTGCAATACCTGCAAAGGCCACGAATAAAATCACTAATAATTTATAATTCAATGTTCTCATGATTTGTGTAGTTTAATTGTTGTACATTCTGTAAATTATTTACTATTCTATTTAGGATATCCATTTTCATTTGATAGTGTTGAAGCATTGCTTGAATAATTCGGGGGTCGTTGGGCATGGCCTTATAATCGTTTTTAAGTTTTTCATACATGGCGTCCATTTGTGTCATTTCATCAACCAATATCTCTTTTTGCTCAGGCGAAAGCATGTTCTCCATCTGTTTTATTTCATCAATGCGCATGTCAACCTGCTGAATATAATATTGTTGTGCTTCGTTAAACTCGGTATTTTGGTAAGCCGTTGGTATTTTTTGCAGAAAAAAATGCTCGGTTACGTATAAACCTGAAAGTACTACCAAAATGGCAACCGAAGCAACCTTAAGAATTGTTGGCCATATTACACTTCGGTTTTTTACCGTAGGCAATTGTTCGTTCAGCATTTTCTCGAATTTATCAAAATGCCCTTCCATTGGCTCGGCAGAATCAAGCAACTGCCTATTTTTATCTATTAATATTTTTAGTTCGTCCATATGCTTGTTTTTTTATCGTTTAATATCTCTTGTAATTTTTTTCGCGCTCTTGAGTATCCTGTTCTTACCGCGGCATTAGTCATCTCTAATATTTGGCTAATTTCATCATGGTCATACCCCTCTATCAAATACAGGGTTACCAAAATCCTATGATTTTCAGATAATTGTGAAATTGCTTGTTTTATCTCTGCAACCTTTTGCGCTTGGTCTTCAAATATCTCGCCGTCATCATCGTCAATAATGGCTGTTGTGCGCTCATCTAAAGGATTGGTATCCAGCTTCCTTTTTTTTAAAACATCCAAAGAACGGTTTACTACAATTTTTTTAAGCCATGCCCCAAAACTTACTTCCTCTTTATAGGTGTGTATATTTTTAAAAGCCTTTAAAAATGCATCTTGCATAATATCTTCGGCCTCAAGGCTGTCGTTCATCAAGCGTAAACTTGTGTTATACATAGCTTTATAATAAAGTTTGTATATCTCAAATTGGGCTTTGCTATTACCCCTGCGACATTCGTCTATTAACTCCTGATGTATATTTTTATATCTATTTTCCACTACTAATGGTTTTCTGACTTAATGACGACATTTTTTTTGATATGCAACACTAACATTGTAAAAAAAACATTTTTGTATTAATAATTTCTTTTTTATATTAGTTACCTGAAAAAAAAACTATCTCCACTAATAACTGTTATTTTATTTAATAACCAATTTACAATTAATAAAACAATATATTATTAAGCTGTAATAAAATGTATTAATGTGAAGAAAATAGTATTGATAAGACACTCAAATGCAGAGCCGGGCGGGTTTAGTACACCTGATTTTGATAGAAAGCTATCGGCAAAAGGAAGGGAAAGAGCCGTATTACAGGCAAATACCTTGCTAAATAATAGCGACATACCCGACTTAATAATTACGAGTAACGCAAAGCGCGCCCACGAGACTGCCTTAATTTTTTCAGAAATATTAAATAAAAACTGCCCTATTCAACAAGTCCCTTTTTTATATGAAGACTTTGCTACGTCAGATTTCTTTAACCTTATAAATGGTATTAATGATTCATATAATAATATAATTGTTATAGGCCACAACCCTACAATATCGGTAATGGCAAGCAAGCTCGATTCCGACGAGCTTTTTTCGTTTAAGCCTTGTGCCATGTGCATTTTTGAGGTTGGTAACAAATGGGGCGATGTTGATATTGCCGATGGTAACCTAATTAGTTTTATCGCACCTTAAATTTAGCATTGAATTTTACCGTAATGCCATTACTTGATATTTTTATTAATGGCTTCATTTTTGTATCTTTGTTTTAGATTTATAAAGGTCATATTATGTGTACATTAACTTTAAAAATAGATGAGCGAGACAGCAAGGCAAAAGAGTTTTTGCTGTACGTTGAAAATTTTGCTAAAAAAAATGATTTTGTTGAAGTTTGGCATACACCCAATAATGAAACTAAACAAGCTATTGAAGATATAGAAAACGGTAATGTTTTTGAAACAAAAAATGTTGATGATTTATTCAGACAACTTGAAGAATGAGTCTTACACCAAGATTTACCAGTGCTTTTAAAAAAGACTTTAAACGCATTAAAAAAAGAGGATATGATATAACCCTTCTTCATGAAGTTATTAGCATACTTGCTTCCGAAAAAAAATTATCCTCAAAGCATTATACACACCCTTTGAAAGGTAATCATTTTGGATATTATGAATGTCATATCAAACCTGATTGGCTTTTGATATGGAAAATTAATCTTTCGCATAAAACTATAGAATTTGCCCGTACAGGTACTCATTCCGACCTTTTTAAATAATTTATTAAACTAATAATATTACTGAAGTTTCGCACTTTGAATTAAGATGCTAATTTATACGTATTTGATATATAGTTATCATTTTCATGAAATTAAAATTATCAGAACAACTTATTGTATTAATGGTAGTTAACTCAAATATTTTTATATATTCAATAAATCCAATACTAGTAAAATATCAGTAATTACTGATATAAATCTTTTATTCAATACAATATTTATGAGATTAACACCCAATTTTAATTGGGTGAACTGTAGAATACCAATCCACAACCCCTCTAAAACATTGTGTTCGCTTACAGCGAACACAATGTTTTAGAGGGGCTATTTAATAAGGTTCAATACCCCCTGATAA
>CAYQPP010000319.1:0-4056 GCA_964419235.1 uncultured Bacteroidales bacterium | reverse complement strand
TTTTTTTTTGATTCTTTATGCATCAATATTCGCATATTTTGCATGCGATTCGATAAATGCCCTGCGTGGTGGGACCTCATCGCCCATAAGCATCGAGAAAATATGGTCGGCTTCGGCAGCATTATCAATAGTAACTTGACGCAATGTTCTGTTTTCGGGGCTCATGGTTGTCTCCCAAAGCTGTTCGGCGTTCATTTCACCTAAACCTTTATACCTTTGTATGTGCATTCCGCCTTCGTTTCCGCCCCCCCATTCTTGTACCAACCTCAGGCGTTGGTCTTCATTCCAACAATACTCCTGATTTTTTCCTTTTTTAATTAAATATAATGGTGGAGTTGCTATATACAAATATCCTTTCACAATTAAATCGTTCATAAACCTAAAAAATAGGGTCATAATAAGTGTAGCAATGTGGCTACCGTCAACATCGGCATCACACATAATAATTGTTTTATGATATCTTAATTTTTCGAGGTTTAAAGCTTTACTATCTTCTTCAGTACCAATTGTTATGCCTAATGCTGTAAAAATATTTTTTACCTCCTCGCTCTCAAATACTCTATGATGCATGGCTTTTTCAACATTTAATATTTTACCGCGCAAAGGTAGTATTGCCTGAAATTTCCTATCGCGTCCTTGCTTAGCCGTTCCGCCTGCCGAGTCGCCCTCTACAAGGTAAATTTCGCAATTTGCAGGGTCTTTGTCTGAGCAGTCGGCCAGTTTCCCGGGGAGCCCTCCTCCTACCATTACCGATTTACGCTGTACCATTTCACGGGCTTTGCGTGCGGCATGGCGGGCTTGTGCTGCAAGTATAACTTTCTGCACTATAGTCCTTGCATCTTTAGGGTTCTCTTCAAGATAATTATTTAGCATGTTGCTTATTGCCTGATCGACAGCAAGGCTTACTTCAGAGTTTCCAAGCTTGGTTTTTGTCTGCCCCTCAAATTGCGGCTCGGCAACCTTAACCGATATTACTGCTGTCAGGCCTTCTCTAAAGTCATCACCGCTAATGTCAAACTTTAGTTTTGCAAGCATGCCCGATTTTTCGGCAAAGTTTTTTAATGTTCGCGTTAAACCCCTGCGGAAACCTGTTAAGTGGGTACCACCCTCAATTGTATTGATATTATTGACATATGAGTGCACATTCTCGGTAAACGAATTGTTGTATTGCATTGCCAACTCTACGGGCACGTCGTTTTTTTCGGTTACAATATGAATTGCATTCTCGATAAGGGTTTCGCGCGTACCATCGAGGTACTGAACAAACTCTTTTAACCCCTCTATTGAATGAAAATTTTCTGTCCTATATTCGCCTGCCTCGTTTTTATCGCGCTTGTCGGTAATATTCAGTTTAATGCCTTTATTTAAAAATGCCAATTCGCGCAAGCGGGCTGCCAGTATCTCATATTTATATTCTATCGACATAAATATCGACTCATCGGGATGAAATGTAATGAAAGTACCGGTTTTATCGGTTTCGCCAATAATTTTAACATCCCCTTTTGGAACGCCAATGGAGTACTCCTGTACATAAATTTTACCATCGCGGTGAATTTCGGCGCGCAAAAGCGACGATAGTGCATTTACGCACGACACGCCAACACCATGCAAACCACCCGATACTTTATATGAGTCTTTATTGAATTTACCGCCGGCATGCAGTACTGTCATCACAACCTCAAGCGCCGATTTGCCCTCGCCTTGGTGCATTTCGGTAGGAATACCGCGACCATCATCAGAAACCGTAATTGAATTATCTTCGTTTATAAACACCTCTATGATACTGCAATGCCCTGCCAAAGCTTCATCAATAGAGTTGTCAACCACTTCGTAAACCAAATGGTGCAATCCTTTAACACCAATATCGCCAATGTACATTGCGGGTCGCTTGCGTACTGCTTCTAAACCCTCTAAAACCTGAATGCTGTCAGCCGAATATGAATTTGGCTGAGATTTGCTTTTTTCCTGTTCGCTCATTATATAGAAAAATTATTTTAATACATTAATATTCAATGCTTTATATGTCCAAAAAATCATTTACGGACAAGCAAACAAATATAGTTATTTAAAGCTATAATTATGAGTTTTTTAAAGCTTTATTTAGGGTATTTTTTAACAAGATTTTAACAATGGAAAATGTGGTATTTGTTGAATTGTTTTTTAACAAAAAAGTGTACCACTAATTAGGGTTTGCTGAGAAAATCAGTAGTGCAGATATTGAACTTATTATGTTTTTATCAGCTAACCCTAATACTTAAAACGAATAGGTAACCCCCAGCATAAAATTAAACTGCTGCGATGGATAGTGATTCCACTCATAGTATTTTACCGAGCTGATATTGTTGAAGTAGGCAAATGCCGATATCACTTTTGACAGCCTGTACTCTGCCCCAAGGTTTAAATCGACTATACCTTGCAATGTTTTATCGTATTGCACCGCATTTTTGTCAAACTCGCGGGCATACCGGTTTCCAATTGCAAATATGTTTGCCGACACCGTAATTTTCTTTTGTATAATATAACGGGCATTTAAGCTTATCGAATAGTTTGGCATGTGCCACGGTTGCGATTCGTTTGTTAACTCATAATGGTAATAGTTTCCTTTTAAAGTAAGAAACAGGTTTTGTCCTGTATTGTATGACACCTCTGCCAACAAGCGTATTCGAGAAATATCGTCGTAAACAACGTTAAACTTATTCTGTAAAGGCACTAAGGCGTGCGAAGTGTCGTTTACAAAAAAGTATTGATTGTTGATTTTTGCATAATTTACTTTTGCATTAAAGGCTATTTTTGAACTAATATTACCCCTAAAGCCAAGCGTGGCATTAATTTTTGTTTCGGTGGGTTTAACACCGAGGCTTTGTAAAATAAACGGGTTTTTATTATAGATATCTTTATAACTGTTTTCGTTGTAATTGCCGTCGAGCTCAAAATAGGGTATTAAAAAATAGTCGATAATATTGTAGTGCATACTAACGCGGGGTGCAAACATGTATTTTTGGTTGGGTTGGTCGTAAAAAGTTGTAACCCCTGCAACAATGCGCCATTTGTCTCCAAATGCCCCTACCCACGGGCTGAATTTAATAATAGCTCCGTCGGAAACATTATTGATTCCTACATTGGTATAATAATTCAGATATAAATCGACGCCAATAAACTCATTCTCAAAAAAGTAATCAATATTTGCTTTTACTTTCATGGCGCTCTCCCCTATGCCATTTTTCCCGTTAAGGTTTTGAAAGCCTAAATTTATATCATAATTTACATTTGATGAGTCGAGGTAATTTGTTCGCCAGTTGCCAAAAATATTAAAACTGTTTATCGACTGGTTCTCAATTGAGTCTTTTAGCAAAGGTGCAGTCAAGTTGGGGTTGGCATCAATTGTTGATGGGTTATAGCCATAATAGTAGTTTATTCTGTTGCTTAGCTCGGTACTAAAACTTAAGGCTTTGTTGTTTTTGGTATAGTAGTTTATTTGTGCATTTACGCCTGAGCTGCTTAGGCCGGCATAAACTTTTTCGTTTACCTCGTTTTTTATTTTACCATGCGACGAGTTATGGTGTAGCATTACATTCCAGTTCAACTGCTCTGACCGTTTGCTGCCAACATAAATTTGGGCAAGTGGCGACAGGTACGAACCAAAACCTACCTTTGCGTGGGCATAATATAATTTTGACAGAGGCTCGCTTATTAGTCTTGCAGGTTTAATAAGTGTTGGTTTAAAACCTGTTTTGTGTTGGGCCGGAATAATTTCATAATCAAATTTTGTTATTACCTTATTTGTATCCGATATTTTTGGCAATTCGCTTATTTTAAAGGCATCATTAATAACCGGTACATATGCTTTTATTACCTTAACCTCTTGGTTTACGTTTTCTTGTGCAAAAACCCCCTGCTTAAAACAACCGATAATAATAACAGCTATCAATAAAATAATTTGCTTTATCATAGTTTTATTCTTAAAAGATAATAGTTTGTAAATATTTTATAACTTCTTAAAACCTATAACCCTCAATCTCCCTCAATCTCCTTCAATCTCCTTCAATCTCCTTCAAT
>CAYQPP010000318.1:0-4103 GCA_964419235.1 uncultured Bacteroidales bacterium | reverse complement strand
CATCCGCTAAAGCGAGACAAGTTCCGCTAAAGCGAGACAAGTTTAAGAAATTAAGTTATCTGTTTCAATAGTGTGTATTTAAAAGGGTATCCCCAAATTTAGCGACCAATATATCTCTTTTTTGTTGAAATTTTTAGAAAGTATCAGCCTAATAGGACCAAACTTGCTCCGAAAGCCCAAACCGGTATTCCAGCTTGCCACCTTGTTATCAACAAATTCATTTTCGTAATCGTATTTAAAATCAGAATAGTTAAAAAAATACAGTTCGTGGATACCTGCTGCCATATACCAGTTTTTAAACAATTTATACTGCCCCTCGATACCATACATAATATAGCTGTCGGTTGTAATGTAATTGGCTTTAATTCCGGGAAAGTTGTATGTTTTTGGACGCAAGCTGTAATTTATTCCGCCCAAAAAGAATTTTTCGGTAATAAAAGCAGTGCTTGCCATTGTTCCTAAGTCAAAAGACGGGATAATAGACAGATGCTTAAAAAATAAAAAATACTGTTTGTATTTAAAACCAAAAATATAGTTTTCTTTTTCAACATCTTTCAATATAATGGCACTATCGGGACGGTTTGACGTTGCGTTAAACGTATATTTCAAAAATGTATTGATATATACCCCTTTTGTGGGGAAATAGTTATCGTCAAGGTGGTTAACCTCTACTTTAATTCTGTAATAATCTATATTGAATATGGCCGAATTAACATCGTAGTATAACTCCATTCCGTCGCGCAGCATTATGCCGTTAAGCTGTTTGCCAAATTTCGCCTGTAACAACAAACTGCGGAATGGTGCTATTGATAATTGGGCATTAAAATCGGAATGAGCATAAATAAAATGGCCTAATTGAAAGGCTACATCTTGATCTTTGACTATGTCGGGCACTTTGTTTAATTGAAAATAGGCGTTAACCGACAATTCGAATATCCTGTTTTTTATCGGATAGTATTTATAGCTTAACAATGCCCTTGGGTTTTGAGAAACCGACAGTTTTGTTTCTGCAATTGTCGATTTTAAAAACAGGTTGCTATATCCTGTTTTTAACAGTGCCTCGGGGCCATATGAGTTGTCGTAGTGTAATCCGATTTTTATTACTCCTTGCGATTTTTCGTGAACTTTTATTACTAATATATTTTTGGTACTGTCATTACTGAAATAGTAGCTTACTTTATTAAACTGCCATGTTGAGTACAGTTTTTTTATTGCATTGTCAACCTGCCCCGATGTGTAATATGATTTATTGTGTAGTTTACCAATCCGCAGTATCCTTTTGCTGTCAATAAGCGAGTTATTTTCAACAACAACTTTGTCAACCCAAATTTTTATTGTGTCAAAATATGGTTTTTTGTTGTTAGGATTATTGATTATTGCTGAAATTTCGGTAAGTTTTTTTAAAACGGCGCTATCCCTTGACGCTTTTTCGCCCTCGTTTATTATGGCAGCCGATTTGTTAAAATCGCTTGCCGAAAAATTGCTCATATCGGGGAATATTGTCAGGTTGGTTTTTTCAACTTGGTTTTTGGCATCAATAATACCACCAATTACCGAGCTTCGGGTTAAAATATCGATCATGGAGTTTAATTCCGATTTTTTTGGCTTCTCTTTAAAGCCTGTATATGAGCCTATTACTATATCGGCACCCAAATCAATACATTGCTGAACCGGATAATTTATGCTTACGCCTCCGTCAACAAGCAGCATCGAATCTTTGTTTATAGGGACAAAAACCGTTGGAATTGCCATGCTCGCCCTCATTGCGAGTGATAAATCGCCTTTATCGAATATATGCGCTTTTCCCGATATTATATCGGTGGCAACGCACCTGTACGGCATCGGAAAATCGTCGAATGTTTTATAAGTATTGCTTTTCCATACCAGTTTTGAAAAAAGGGCTTGTATTTTTTGTCCGTCTATCATGCCCGACGGCAATGACGGTTTTTTGTTTTTGTCGAATGTTATGGTCAATGGATATCCCGGGTAGTTGTGTTTTTCGATTATTGAAATCTCACGCAGCTTGATTTTGTCCGACAACAGGTTGTCCCAGTCGATTGACACAACTATTTCTTCAATTTGGTTTGCCGAGTACCCCAAAGAGTATAAGCCTGCCACAATTGAACCCATGCTTGTGCCTGTAATATAGTCGGGGTAAATATTATTCTCTTCAAGAACTTTTAAAACCCCTATATGAGCAAAACCTTTAGCACCGCCACCGCTTAGCACAACCCCTATTTTTGGTTTAGGGTTGTTATTTTTCGGGTTTTGCCCATAGGCAATAAGCGATAAAAAAACCAAAACAAGTATAATTAGATAGTTTTTCATGAAATATTATTATCAAACCTTGCTGTTGTTATTTAATTTTATGGGTTTAATGAAAAAACCCTTCCGTCGCGCCATGTCGATATTGCGTTATACCACATACGTGAATAAAGGTCGGAACGTTCAAGCAAGTATGTTGCCCCAAAAAGTGGGTGTTTTTCACGATAAAAAAAGAATTTAGTGGCATCGCTGGTACCTTTTCCATAAACCCAATACTCTCCCTCGTCCGATTTTCTTATAATGGCAGGAGCCCCACATATTACATAAATCATACCCCTGTCGGTAAGCCAACCCTCTTTGTAATCGGTAAAATAGTAGTTGGCAAGTTGAACGCGGTTGTAATAAACCCGTATTAATTCTCGCGATTTATCCAAATCATTTGTCGATTGCAGCCAAAATGTATCAACTGCCTGTTTTATTGACGGAAATGAGCAGTATTTATCCATCTCTTTTTTGTTGCATAAATAGGCAAGGGGCTTTAACAGCTCGTTTTCGGTTTTTATATAGGGATAAAATTTATTGAAGCAGCTATATGGTTTTCCTGTAATCTCATTTTTTGATGCAAAATAATAGATGCCCTCTTTTTTAAAATGAAACAGTGTTGTGTCGGGGTTTTCAACCACCCACGATGAATCGGCGGGTATGTGTTCCAACAAAATATTTTTTTGAATATCGGGCGGAACGGGCATAGTTGTAACAGGCTTATAATATGAAACCCGCAATTGTTTTGTGCTAAACATCTCAGAACGAACCCTAAAGGTGTCGGCAACCGAAAAATGGGGATAAAACAGCGGGTTTCCGTATTGCGACAAAAACATATAACTGCTTGCCCCCCCCGATTGGGAGTAGTTGTATTCAATTACCGTTGATACGCTTTTGTTGCGGATTACATCGGTTAAAAACACCTCGATTATATATTTCCCCTCGTTTGGCAAATTAATGGGAACGTAACCTAAATAATGGGGCCTTGGCCGACCATGAAAAGTAAAATCGGTTGTTAAGCTGTCAATAATATTGGTTGCCGCATAACTATTTGTTATTCTAAAAAAGAGTTTAGCTTTTGCACCGGGTATCGAGTCATTTTCTTGAATAATATATGCAAGTTCTTTTGGAAAAAACCGAAAATAGAGCCTGACTTCATTGGCCGATTTCATATAAATAGAATATTCAGGATGCAGCTGCCTCTCGCCGGGATTATATTGGTCGGCAAAATTGCGATTATTAATAGTGTCGTAAACGGTTATACATGAGTTAAATAAGCTTATTAAAGAAAAGCACAACCATAAAATTTTGAAATTTATACGGTTCTGTTTTGCAATATGCTTAAAAGGTGCAGTCATGTAAGCAATATTAATGCGAATTACTGAAATTAAAAAATTTAGACTGTGAATTTTCCGCTGTTTGTTGATTCGGGTTGTGCGAACTAATTTTTAAGGTGGTTTATTAGTTTAAAAAGTAGTTAAAACTATTTCCTTTAAAATACCCGCAACGCTTCGAGGTGCAAGCACGCTCGAAAGTTTTTACCCTCCAGCCTCAAAGCGTCTGCAATACCTTTGAGTGTCGCAACAGGTATTTAGATAGTGGTTTATTTTACCTAAATTGAGTGATTTGGAATAAAAAAGATTGCCAATGCTGTGGTACAAAAAGGAATTCATAAAATTTGAATCCACCTTGTTGGTGATAGAGAATTTTTGAACTTTCTTTTTGTGCTGCATGATTGGTGATATTTAAAGTTCGGAATCGCTCAATTTAGGTTTTAGTCTGTTGCTGTTTTTTGT
>CAYQPP010000317.1:0-4117 GCA_964419235.1 uncultured Bacteroidales bacterium | reverse complement strand
CCATCCGCTAAAGCGAGACAAGTTCAAGGCATTAAGAAAATTAAATTTCATCTGTTTGTAATTTTAAAACCATTAAGTCATTAAGAAAATTAAGTTTCATCTATTTAGGTATTCATAAGTTCCATAAAGCAGTCTTCAATATCTGCTTTTGTTTGTTTAATAAAAATATCCTCATTGGCATTGTTTTTTAGGTAGCTTGTTATGTCATCAATATTTGGGTTGTTGTTTTTTGCCGTAAAATGGATAAACTCGCCAAAGGGGTAAACGGTATCTGCATTATTATAGTTTTTTAGGTCGGTAATCAGCTTATGTTTGTTTTTTGCGTTTATTGCCAATATTTTTTTCGGATAGTGCTGAATTATATTATCGGGCGAGTCGATAGTGAGTATTTTGCCTTTTTGTATAAGCGCAACCCTGTCGCATAAAGCTGCCTCGTCCATATATGGTGTCGAAACCAATATTGTGATCTCTTTTTGTTGAAGGCTTTTCAGCATCTCCCAAAACTCTACTCTCGATACTGCATCGACACCGGTTGTAGGCTCGTCGAGTATCAGTATTTTTGGTTTGTGGATTAATGCGCACGATAGTGCCAGTTTCTGTTTCATACCGCCCGACAACTGTTTGGCAAGGCGCTTTTTAAAAGGCTCAATCTGTTTATAGATATCGGCTATCAAATCGTAATTTTCGTCAATTGTGGTATTAAATACGGTGGCAAAAAAATTAAGGTTTTCCTCAACGCTCAAATCGTGGTAAAGGCTAAAACGGCCCGGCATATAACCAATAATTTCACGTATTTTTTTATAATCGCCAACAATATCAAGCCCGTTTAAATTTGCTGTTCCCGTGTTTGGAAGAATAAGGGTTGTTAAAATCCTAAACAGCGTGGTTTTGCCTGCGCCATCGGGTCCAATTAAACCAAAAAGCTCATTTTTGTTTACGTTAAAGCTTATATTGTCAAGTGCCGTAACTTTATCGTAAGTTTTTGATATTGAGTTTATTTTAATCATTTGTATTTAATTGTTTTGCTGAAATAAGGTTAATTGAAAAATACCTCGGCGGGCATGCCTATTTTTATGCTGCCATTGTTTTTTACTTTTATTTTAATTGCATAAACCATATTTACGCGCTCCTGTTTGGTTTGAATAATTTTTGGCGTAAACTCTGCTTTGCTCGATATCCATATTGTTGTACCTTCAAATTCTAAATACTCTTTTTCCCCCTTATCAATAAGTACCTTGCATTTTTTTCCCTTAATAATTTTATGCAGTTGCCCGCCCGAAACGTATGCGCGTAGGATAATATTTTTAACATCGGCAATTTTGTAAAGTGGTTTTCCGGCTGCCGTAACCTCGCCGGTTTCGGCATATTTTTCAAGTATTGTGCCTTTAATCGGGTTTTTTACACGGCATTTTATCAACTGCTCATTTATAAGCATTTTTTTGGTGTCGAGTACTTTTAGCTCTGTTGCAATTGCAAATTTTTGTGTTTCGTTTGCCTGAATCTGCTTTTCAATTATTTGTAAGCCACCGGTGGCATCGTCGAACTGTTTTTGGGTGGCAGCCCCCGAATTTTTCAAATTTTTAATTCGTTCCAAATCAACTAACAGGTTCTTTTTTTGCTGTTTCAGTATTTCCGACTGCGATTGAACACTTTTTATATTAGCTTTAATCCGTGTGCCTTGCGCCACAATCTCTTTTAGTTGCAGGGTGGGCATTATTGTATCAATAAGTCCTACTGTTTGGTTTTTGTCGATAATTGAGCCTTCCTCAATATCTAACCAAAGTATTTTGCCGTTTGTTTCGGCCGACACCATTGTTTCATCGGCTTCAAAATTACCGTATGCATCGGCTTTTTGGGTATTGTTATTACAGCTTGTTAAAAAAGTTGCTGCCATTAATAATGTTAGTATTTTATTCATAATTGTACTTTTTTGTTTTATTCGTAAATAGTAATGCCTTTTAATGTTAACGCGTCAACTTTTGCTTGTAACAGCTGTATTTTTCTCGATTCTAAGTTGATTCGTGCCTGTTTTTCCGAATTTAAATCGCGCAGGTAATCGGCCGATGTTTTTATTCCGTTTTTCATTTGGTTGGCTGTGCGTTTGCTAATTTTTGTTTGCAATTCAATAATAGCCTTATCTTTAATAATCAGCTGTTCAAGTTTTTGTTTGCGCATTTGTGCTTCGCTAAGCGAGATGCTTAAATTTTTATCGAACGCTTGCCTGTTGTCGTCAATAATGAGCTTTTGAAGCGATAATTGCTGTTTTTCTCTGTTGGTTTGTTTCCAGTCCCATATATTCCATTGAAATTGTGCGCCAACCATATAAAAGCCATGTACTTCATTATTAAAAAAATCGTAGCCCGGCTTTCCAAACCCTGCATTGGCAAAGGCTCCTAATGTAGGCATCCGCTTTTTTTGTGTTAGGTTTACCGATGCGTCTAAAAGCATTTGCTGGCTGTTAAATAGTTGATGTTCAGGTCTGAATAGCTCATTTTTGCCATTGTTATTTATTTGGGGGAGTGTTAGTTGTGTATTGTTATCGATATTTATGCAGGCTAAAATGCCGATAGCCTTTAACACTTGGCTTTTTGCCGAGTTAAGCTCAATTATCTGTTGTTCTAACCTTAATATTTCGGCGTTTAGGTTATCCAATTCCGATGCCAATGCAATTCCTTCATTTACTGCCGATGTCAGGGTTTTCCTTTGCTCGATGATTGTTTCGTGGGTAAGTTTTAATATGCCGGTGTTTTCTTGCAAAAGCAAACAGTTGAAATATAAGTTGTTGATTTGCTCTTTAATCTTAAATATATCGACATCAATTTTTTGTATATCAATCAACGAGCTCATTTCGTTTACCTCTTTTGCGGCTTTAATATTGCCACCGTCGTAAATAAGCTGGTTAACCTCAATATTTGCCGAGTATTGCTCTTTTGGCATCTCCGGAAAGGCAACGTTGGGCACGTTAACGGTAATTTCGACAACCTCGGACTGGTACGATGCCTTTGCCTTAAAATTTAAAGCGGGCAGGTATTTTGACGATAGGTTTTGTTGCTTTAAGTTGCTTATCTGTTCTAACTTCTGTTTTTGGTTTGCCAACGGAAAATTTACTTCGGCGCTATCGTGGCACATTTTTAAAGTTATTGTTTGTTGGCAATGGGCGGCGGTGGAAAACAGGGCAAGCAAAGCCGCCAACATTATTTTAATATGCTGTTTTGCCATTTTGTTGCTTTGCCTTTTTTTTAAATGTTTTTTTTGTTGAATCATCATAGTTTATGCATTTTACATATTGGTAATTGCTTTTAAATCTTGTATCCGTTAAGTGCACTCATCACATATTTTACTATTGACTCTTTACGTGTTTTTATATAGTCTTTATAAGCTTTTTTATCTCCGTTAAATAGTATCTGCTCAAGCATTGGGCGGGCGGCAACCGGAAATATTATTAATGACAGTATGTTAATTACAAAGTCGTGCGTGTGAATTTTATACCCTTCGGCAGTTAACTGTTTTTTTAGTGGCTCGAAGAATTTTTGAGGTTCGATGTTTGCTTTTGAGAAAACCGAAATTATTGCATCGGGGTTGCGGGTAATTTCATTTAGTATAAAATTGGGCAAGAATGTGTTTTTTAATAAAATGTCGATGTATGTTTCAACAAACCCTTTTACTTTATCTTCAATGCTAACACCTTCTTGCATAATATTGCCGAGCATGTTGCCTATCCTGTCCATTAATTTCTGAAACACAAAGCTAAACAGTTTCTCTTTCGACCTAAAATAGTAGTGTAATAACGATTTGTTTATTCCTGCTTTATTGGCAATTTCCTGCATTCGTGCGCCTGCCATTCCTTTTTCAACAAAAACCTCTCTTGCCGCCTCGGCTATCTTGTCTTCGGTATGTTTTTCTTTTGTGGTCATATTTTTTTAATAATATTATATACCAGTTGCAATTAGTTAAATGCTTAAAATAATTAAACAAACGATTAAACCGCATAGTTTAACCAACTGGTCAAAAATAGAACAAATATTTTAATTAACCAAATTATTTTCATTACGTAAGAATTAATGGTTAATAATTATTTTTTGTCGGTATTGTGTTTTATTGCCCGTAATGGAAATAA
>CAYQPP010000316.1:0-4132 GCA_964419235.1 uncultured Bacteroidales bacterium | reverse complement strand
ATTTGTTTAGGCCTAACCAATTATCCGCAACCGAGCAAAACGCAATAAAAGTTTCTTTTCGCCAAAATTTGGGAAAAATATTACCGCTTTTTTATTGTTTCCATCTCCTTCAATTTGCAACACACTCCCTTTTCCAAACTGTTGATGTTCAACTTTCATACCCGATTTTATATCATTGTGAGAGTCGGCTTTAAAATTATTGCCTTGTGCCTGCTTTATTTGCTTTAGCTTTCTGCTGGCAGCAAGGTTCATCCCCGGGCGCGCAGGCTTTTTAAATGCACTTCCGCGATTTTTAAACGACACCTCGTTTGATGTGTCGGCAAATCCGTTATTAAAGCTATTGTTCCCAAAAAGCTGTTTTGTTTTAACAAACTGTTTATCAATTTCATTAATAAAGCGGCTTGGCGACGGACTAATTGGCGAGCCATATTTATACCTGCTTTTGCAGAACGATAATGTTATGCGCTGTTCGGCACGTGTTAATGCAACATAAAACAGGCGGCGCTCCTCTTCCAGTTCTTTTTGGGAGTGTACGCTCATTTTCGACGGAAACAGGTCTTCTTCCATTCCAACAACATAAACATGCGGAAATTCGAGCCCTTTGGCAGAGTGTATTGTCATTAGCGTAACCCTGTTTTTGTTTTCACTTTTATCGGTGTCTTGGTCGGTTAGTAGTGCTACGTTTTCTAAAAAATTTTCTAATTGTGCCGGATTCCCCTCTTGAAAGTTGCCTGTAACAAAATCGCGGATGCCGTTCAGTAATTCTTCGATATTTTCAAATTTTGAGCGTTCCTCAATGGTGTTTCCATTGTGCAAGTCTTTCAGCAATCCTGTTTCCGAGGCTATTAAATTAGCCAAATCATAAGCGTCGTTTTTATCTTTTACCTCAATAAATTTATCTATAATATTTGTAAAACGTTCAATTTTTGAGAGTGTGCCCCTGTTTAATTCAAGCGGAAACTTTGCGGGGTTGGTAATTACCCTCCAAATACTTACACCATATGTTGCGGCATTGCTTTCCAATTTACCCAAGGTTGTTGCCCCAATTCCCCTTGCCGGATAATTAATAACACGCTTTAATGCCTCCGAATCGTCGGGGTTTACCACCAGCCTAAAATATGCAATCAGGTCTTTTACCTCTTTGCGCTGATAAAACGATAATCCGCCGTAAATTCTATATGGCATATTTTGCTTGCGGAGCGCCTCTTCAAAAATACGGCTTTGTGCGTTGGTGCGGTATAAAATTGCAAAATCTTGATATGTAAGCTGGTTATTTGCCATTTGGTCAAACAGATCGTTTATTACCGAATAGCCTTCCTCAATATCGGTATAGGCATCAATAATTTTTATTTGCTCTCCAACATCGTTTTTTGAATAAACCTCTTTAGGTATCTGTTTCTGATTTTTTTTAATTAAGCTGTTTGCCGCATTTACAATGGTTTGTGTCGATCGGTAATTTTGCTCAAGCTTAAATAGTTTATGGTTTGGGTAGTCGTTTTTAAAATTTAATATGTTTTCAATTTTTGCGCCCCTAAACGAATATATGCTTTGGGCATCGTCGCCAACCACACAAATATTATTATGCTGCTGGCTAAGTTTTTTTACAATAAGGTACTGCGAAAAGTTGGTATCCTGATACTCGTCAACCAGCACATATTTGAATTTTTGTTGGTATTTATCCAATATGTCGGGGTGGTTGCGGAAAAGTATATTTGTATATAGCAACAAATCATCAAAGTCCATTGCACCCGACTGGCGGCAGCGTGCCGAATAAATCTCGTATATCCGTGCAATCTCGGGCCTTTTACTTTGGCGGTCGGCCTCGTTGGCGTTTGCGTTTGCTTTGTATGCATTGGCAGTAATAAGGTTGTTTTTTGCCATTGATATGCGCGCCAACACCCCAGCCGGTTTATAAACTTTATCGTCAAGTTTTAGCTCTTTAATAATACTTCGCACCAAGCTGCGCGAATCGGTAGTGTCGTAAATTGTAAAAGCCGGCGGAAAACCAAGTTTATCGGCCTCGATACGTAAAATTTTGCTGAAAATGGAGTGGAATGTGCCCATCCAAAGCGACGAGCTTAAATCGTTGCCAACAACTTTGCCAATCCGCTCTTTCATTTCGCGGGCAGCCTTGTTGGTAAATGTAAGCGATAAAATATGCCAAGGTGCAACCCCCGTAGCCAATAAATGGGCAATACGGTAGGTCAACACACGGGTTTTTCCTGAGCCGGCACCCGCCACAACAAGGCTGGGACCGTCTTTTGCAAGTACGGCTTCGCGTTGTGCAGGGTTTAATTCGTTTAAATAATTATCCATTCTGTTATTTTTTCAATATTTTTTTGAGCATGATATACAAAAGTAGATAAATACCTAAGTTAAAAAAGAAATAAATACAACACGCTGATAAATAAAAAAGAACTAACGTTTCTCAAATGGGCAAAGTGAATTCATGAACTCTTGATAAAAAAATATAATTATGAATTGTAATTAAGTCCCGAATTTTTCGGGTTAACAGCGTATTATTTTATAATATTGTAGCGCTTTTTAAGTTATACCTATAAGGTAAATTTTTATGATAATGAAGAAACTGTTTCCGGTACTCATAATAGGTGTTATATTACTTGCAATGCCCTTTGCCAATTTGGCGCAAATACGGGTTTTCGAATCCGAAAAATCCGATTCGACAAAATACTCAAATAGCAGTGATCAAGACACCGTATTTATTGTTTATAAAGGCGAATATTATAATAATACCATTACCATGTTTGCCGATTTAAATGGTATTGACTCATTAGATTTTGATTGGTATAAGTTTAATAAAGCCGTAAACGGTTTTGAGCTTTTCAGGCAAACCGATATTGCAAAAACCGATACCGTTTTTTTTGGGACAATACCCGGCGAAAATATGAATAACTACGAAGGGTGTTACAGGGTAAATATTCATAACCTGCAAAAAGGAATTGATACAACTTTTACAATATGGCTCTGGTATCAGGGATTTTTTATAAATTCAATAAGCATATATTCAAGCACATGCGATGAGCTTGTGTTGGTTGCCGACACTTCGTTTCAAGACATTTTTACCTATTATGATTTATCGGTTGACACACTCCCCGCGTTAAGGCTTGAAAATAAAGCCATATTTACATGGACTATTGATCCTATTCCTGATTCTGACTCGGGCAGGAAGTATGGGGTAAAACCAAGGTTTTCGGCGCCGTTTGTACCAACTACCTATACCGTTTATGGCACCGACTTGTATGGATTTGTTAGAGAGAGGACAATAAATATTAATGAGATAAAGATGGATAACAAGGGATATCCTTATTTGCGTGCGGTAAATGCTGATTTTAGCGGTATTCATGGTGTGGAGACTAATAACAATAAGCGATCCGACACAGTTATTGTTGAAGCTCCTTACGGCGTATGGTTTTTTAACGAATCGAAAAATGCCAAGGAGTTTGAGTGGGTTTTTTATAACCACGAAGATTGGAGAACAGGTATTTGGGATACTACACTATTTACAACTGAAAACTTTGAACCTATTGACTCCATTTATTATCAACGCCCCCCACGCGACACATTATATAGTGCCAAAGGTTATGATGTGAAATTAACAGTTACGGGCCCTATTTATAATAATGATAATGAAGTATGTAGTAGAACGGTAAGAAAGGAGAATTTTGTAATTGTTAAACCAACAAAATTCCCCAAAGATATTGTTGAAATGCCCAATGTGTTTACGCCCAATGCCACCAACAATAATTATTTCTATTTTTTAAAGAGCAACCTGCCTAAATCAATCAAATATTTTTCGGTAAAAATTTATAACCGCTGGGGCAATAAAATATATGAATATGAAGATTCGGATGGCAGTTGGCAAGAGCCCGGCGAAAGCAAGCCCGGCTGGAATGGTACAACCCGCGTTGGAACTAAAGCCAAGGCCGGTGTTTACTATTATGCAATTATTGCCAACGGCTGGAACGGAGAGGAGTTTAAGGTAGGCGGTTTTGTGCATATTTTTCGATAAACCTTTAATCGTACCACTTTTTATGTTATATTAGGTTCCGCTAAAGCGAGACCAGTTTAGTGGTTAAAATAAAATTACTAAATGTTCATTATTTATCTGTTA
>CAYQPP010000315.1:0-4166 GCA_964419235.1 uncultured Bacteroidales bacterium | reverse complement strand
AAATATTTTAATGGCAGGTTTTTTATTTGCTGTTGTGCCGTATTAAAATTTCGGCTGATTTTTCGGAGGGGGTAAAAATCTCTAATACAGTACATTTTGTAGATGCTGTTAAATTTTTCAAACCATTAGTAAATTGAGTTTTGTTTTTGGCAGACAGGTAATTTACCCCAAAAGCCCCGCATAATTTTTTTGCATCTGCTTGTTGATGCATTTCAAAGTATTTTTTTAGCTGTTTTGTTTCACGCGGGCCTTTTATTATTTTAAAAATATTACCGCCGCTGTTGTTTATCAGTATTATTTTAAGGTTGTTAGGCACGTTGCTGTTCCAAAATGCATTTGAATCATAAAAGAAACTAATGTCGCCGGTAATTAAAAGTGTGTTTTTTTTGGACACTATTGCAGCTCCGGCAGCTGTTGATGTGCATCCGTCAATACCGCTTGTACCCCTGTTGCAGTAATAGTTTATTTTGTTGTGTTTGGCAAACAACTCGGCATAACGTATAGGTGTGCTGTTTGCAAGGTGCAAGTTTATATTTGATTTTATGCCCTCAAAAAACAGTTTGAATACCAATAAATCAGACCATTCGATATTGCTTAACAACTTATTGCTTGTTGTAATTACCTTTTTGTTTTTTTGTTTCCAAAGGTTTATATAGACGGTATCTTTTTTTTCGAGATGTTTAAAAATTATATTAAAAACATAAATTGGGTCAACGTTTAACAAGTCGGTTAAGCATTGGTATGTATTTACCTTTACAGGGTTTGTGTCAATGTCAAAGTGAAAAAGGGGATTGTTTTTGCGTAAAAAGTTTTTTGTGGCTTTTGAAACCACAGGGCCGCCAATGGTTATTAATAAATCGGGTTTAAAACTATCTGTTTCATTTTCTGTAATAGATAAAAAAAGGTTTTCGGGTGTTGTAAACACGTTGCCTTCATTAATATTTGCCGTTGGCGGGGCAATAACGGCAATGTTTTTTTCGGTTGCCAGCTTATTCAAGTTTTGTTCTAATTCATTGTTTGGTAGCGATACCCCTGAAATCAACAGTACCTTTTTGCTTTTGCTCCATGCTTCTGAAAAATTTTGCCTTTGTTTTTCGGTGAGTGTTTTATTTGAGGCAGGTATTGCTGTTTTTTCTTTTTTTATTTCAAGTGTGCAGGTTTCGTACAGGGGTTCCGCAAAGGGGATGTTGATATGCACGGGTAGTTTGTTGTTATTAACGCCTAAACCAACCGCTTTGCTTAAGGCTTGGTTTATCAGATTTTTACTTTCGGTAATTGATTTGTTATCATTATAAATAGGCAGATTTGCAGAGTATCCTATATGGTTATTATAAATATTTTTTTGTCTTATGGTTTGCCCATCCTCTTGGTCGATTAGTTCAGGAGGCCTGTCGGCAGTAATGGCTATTAACGGAATATTTTGATAATAAGCCTCTGTTAAGGCTGGTGCAAAATTCAATACTGCTGTGCCCGATGTGCAAACGACAGCAACGGGCTGGTTAAGTTGGCGTGCCATGCCAAGTGCATAAAAAGCAGCACTGCGTTCGTCGGGAATAGGGTAGCAGGTAAATGCAGGGTGGTTGTCAAATGAAATAATAAGCGGTGCGTTACGCGACCCCGGTGATATAATAACGTGCTTTACACCAAAACTGTAACATTGCTCAATAAGTACCTGAACCGTTTTTATATTGCTGCCTTGGTATGTCATTTTCTGTTTTTTAGTCCTTTGTTTACTTGTGTCAAATTTTTGGATAACCGATGTGTTGTCTTATAATTTTATTGTTACATAGTCTTGTGTCAAAATTTCATAGTCTAAAGTCTTGTATCTAAAATCTAAAGTCTAACATCTTGTGTCTAAAGTCTTGTGTCTAAAGTCTTGTGTCTAACATCTTATGTCTAATATCTTGTGTCTAAAATCTTATGTCTAATATCTTGTGTCTAAAGTCTAACATCTAAAGTCTTTCTAAAATCTGTTCTAAAGTCTGTATCTTCATTTTTGTCTCTTCCCACTCCTTTTCGGGGTTTGATTCGACTGTAATCCCTCCTCCGGCATATAACACCACACCGTTGTAAAATGCTTGAAGGCAGCGTAGGTTTACAAACAGGTCGGTTTTTCCGTTATGGTTAAATGTGCCAAGGTATCCTGTATAGTATTCGCGGTCGTAACCTTCGGTCTCCAAAATCAGCTCCAATGATTCTTTAACCGGTAGCCCGCAAACCGCAGGGGTAGGGTGGAGTTTTTCAATAAATTGTCCTATGCGGTTATAAATTTTTTCTTTGCTAAAATCAATTTGAGTCTTAATGTGCACGAGTTGTCCTGCTTTTGCGGTGTCGGGACCGGTTTCGTCAGCATCGGTAATATTAAATTCGGCAAGCACATTACGGATATGCTCCGTTACCAGTTCTTGCTCTATCTGCTCTTTATGATTCCAAACAATTTTATTTATAGGCTTAAAAGGTTGTGTTCCGGCCAACGAAACGGTGGTGGCACTGCCATTGTTTGACGAGAACAGAATTTCGGGCGTGGCCCCAACCCAATAGCCTGCATTGGGGATATATACCTGATAAACAAATGCATTTGGGTAGCTTTTATTTAAGGCGTTGAACAAATTGGGCATTTGGTTTAGGTTGTATTTCGATAGCCATTTGTTTCGCGACAATACTGCTTTTTTGATGTTGGTTTTGTTAAACACGCTTAAAAAATCATTAACCTGATTAATATGCTCGTTTTTTGAGTAGTCGATATTGGATGTAAACTGCTCCTTTTTTCCAAGGTGGCTGTCGCCTGAATGTTCGCCGTTGAAATTGATATTTTCGATATTATCGCCAAAAGGGATAATATAAATAGGGAGGTGTTTGCATATTTGGAAAGGTGCAAAAACAAAGCCTTTATGTTTGTCGATGTTTTTGGTGGCATATGTTTTTATAAGGTTGTTGGGTTTGCAAAAAGCTTTTTCGACAGTTTGTGTAGCAGGTAACGACCATATGGCAAACGGAATACCGCAATGGATAGCTTTTCTAATAAGCTCTGTATTTATATTATTATCAGTCAAATTGTGCTTTTTGTTTATAGTTTTTATATTCTGCTTAATGCTTATTCGCATACTTTTCCAATAAATTCTTCCGCCCTTACAGGGCTGAGTTTCATAAAACTACATTAAACACAGGGCGTTGCCCTGTTCTAAAGTTTTAGAGGCTTTCAGCCTTAAGTTTTCAAGCTTTAGGCAAACAGGCGGATAAGCATATTCTGTTTTTGTCATTTTTTATTTATCTATTATCATGTTTGTCATGCGGCTAATATTAAGCAAATTATTTTTATTGTCGGTTATTTTTATTTCGGAAACGTGTGTTTGTTTGCCCTTGTGAATTAAGGTTGCCCGTGCAGTAACTTTGCCCAATGAGGCGCTGCGTACATGGTTGCCGTTAATTTCGATACCGCGTATGTCTTGTGTTTCCCTATTGATAAACAGGTATGATAGTGCGCTGCCAACCGATTCGGCCAAGGCCATCATTGCGCCGCCATGGAGTATTTTTGCAGGATTGTGGGTTTTTGCTTCTACCGGCATTGTAGCTTCGATAAAATTATCTCCGATATTGGTAAATTCAATGCCAAGATACTCAATCATGGTATCTTTAACATACTCGTTAATTTGCTCAATCATTTGGTTTTTGTCCATCATAAAATTTTATTGTGTGCAAATTAAGCTAAAAAGTGGCAAAAAGGGCTATACAATATCCTTAATTTTTGATTCAAAGTGTTCCATAATATATTTAAACCAATAGGTGTAATTTTCAGGATGCTTTTTAATATCGTTTGTAAGTTCCTTTACGGAAATCCATTTATATGCTGCCACTTCCTTATGGTTAGGGTTTGGCGTGCCCTCCCAAACACCGGTGTATATATAATCGGTTTCGTGCTCGGTTAATCCATTGTTAAAGCTTTTGCGGTAGGTAAATTTTAATTGAAATTTAACCTCGGTGTTAAAGCCCATTTCATATTGCAGCCGGTTGCTTATGCACTCTTGCATAGTTGTGTTTTTTAGCAAATGGCTGCAACATGCGTTGGTCCAAAGCGAGGGGGAGTGGTATTTTGAGTGGGCACGTTTATGTATGAGCATATCGCCCTTTTTATTAAATATAAAAACTGAAAATGCACGGTGTAAAAG
>CAYQPP010000314.1:2430-4171 GCA_964419235.1 uncultured Bacteroidales bacterium | reverse complement strand
CCGCGAGGGTCGGGACCTTCCTCAAGAATAATTTTATAATGAGCTTTTTGCAATTGTGGAGTTTTAACAAGGTCGTTAAGAACCGCTTTGTTTTCAACCTCTGCCATTCCGATAATTTCGGGTAAATCTTTTTTGTTTATCGAACTCAATACAGTTGCTATATCCGATATTTTTTTGTTGTAACGCTCGGTATTGTATCTCTTTTTTGAAAATGGCGTAAACTCATTGTCGTTTTTATGCGGGTCATCAATTGTATCAAACAAATTCTCTACATTGTAACTCACAATTGTCATATACTTTTTACTCTTCCACTTTACCGGCTGTGCACTTAGCGTAAAAAGCATAATAGTGCTTACCGCAATAACTATTGTCAATAATGTTTTTTTATTCACTCTATAATAATTTTAAGTTAAACATCTATTTTTTTAATATAAAAAACCGAATAAATATAACGGTATTTTATTCATAAAACCTGTTTCAATATCATCAGTAACGATAAAAGCATTTGTTTGTTTCTTTATTTGTTTTTTTGTTTTGTTTTTTCCTCCTATTTCAAACAAAAATTTATCATCTACCAAAAAATCACAAGTTTTAGGATACTTTATATTATGCAAATATTTCAGTTGATTAATAAAAAAAGTTTCTCTTACTGTTCCCTTTGAAATATCGGAAATATTAAGAGCATAAAGTAGATTTGTGTTATTTATATATATTTTTTCCGGTTTGTGCATAATCTTGTTTTCTTTTGCTTTTGAATGTAACAAAATAAGAAGTTCCGATTTGTCAAGAAAATCAAGCAACTTCAACAGAGTTTTATAATCGGAAATATATAGTTGATTTGCCAAAGATTTCATATCAGAAGTATAAGGCGGACTTGTTGTTATTAAGGCAAGTAATTTCTTCAATTTGGCAATTGATTCGTATTTTATTTCCGCTACTGACGGAATATCATTTTCAATAATTAGATTTACAACTGTTTGCAAACGTTCATAAAATTTATCTGTATGCTTGGTTTCTTTAAAAAAAGGATAAAAACCCGATTGAAGATATTCATTAAACAAAGGTAAAATCTTAATTTTTGAGACAATATCGTCAGCAATTGATTCGTGATTTGATATTATTTCATTTAATTCAAAATGATTAATACTAATAACTTTTTTAAACTCTAAATATTCTCTAAAAGACAATCCGTTTAACAAATAACTTATTTTTCGTCGGCTCAAATCACCTTCTCCCTTATATATTGCCAATATTGACGACCCTGAATATACAATATTCAAATCGGGATACGCATCGTAAATATTTTTTATTTCTACCGACCAATCAAGACTTTTTTGTTTTGACGGATATCTGTGAACCTCGTCAATAAATATATGCGTGCCACCGTATTTGTAAAATTTATCAGTTAAATCGTATAAAGAATTTTGAAAAAAATAAGGGTCGTCAAGCGTAACATACAGAACATTTATATTTTGTATTGATAATTCTTTTACCCTTTGCAGCATTATTGTTGTTTTACCCATACCGCGAGCACCACGTATTTCAATAAGTCGAGATGACCAGTCTATATTATTATACAAACTGCGTTTAAAATCAAGTGATATATTTTTTATTAATCTTTTTTGTCTCTCAATAAGCTTTTGCATAATACTATTTTTTTACAAAAATAAATAAAATTATGTTACAACATAATAAAAACATTATAAAAATTATGTTACAACCCAATTTTTATTCAAAAAAA
>CAYQPP010000314.1:0-2330 GCA_964419235.1 uncultured Bacteroidales bacterium | reverse complement strand
AAAGGCAGATTAACGGTAGATAATGATGTTGTTGATATTGAAGCGGGCGATTTCGTAAGAATAGAAAAAGACCTTAATCGTAAATGGGAAAATACAGGAAACACTACTCTTAAAATTATTGTAACCAAACTGTTAAAGTGATATGAACAGAATTATACAAAAAATTATTCCACCCGATAATTGGAAACTGCCTGTTGCAATTGCAGTAGGTGCATTGTTTGGCTTGTTTATTTATATTTTTAACATATCAAATGCTGTATCGTATTTATCTGATGAGCCGGAAACCTGCATTAATTGTCATATTATGGTTCCGCAATACGCAACATGGAGTCACAGTTCGCATCGGGAAAATGCAACATGCAACGATTGCCACGTTCCTCATAACAATGTTGTAAATAAATACTACTTTAAAGCAAAAGACGGTTTGCGTCATGCTACAATTTTTACCTTACGGCGAGAACCGCAGGTAATTTTTATAAAAGAAGAGGGCAAACAAGTGGTGCATAACAATTGCATAAGATGTCATTCCGATTTATTGGAAGACGATAAACTTGCATCAAAAACAAAATACGATATTCATTCGAAAACCAAACGAGAATGTTGGGAATGTCATCGTGAAGTTCCTCACGGAAGAGTAAACAGCCTTTCGTCAACGCCTTACGCAAGAATTCCTGCTGAAACATCAACAGTGCCTTTGTGGCTTATCAATTCAGTAAATAAAATACACAAACAACAATAAATCTTATTAATTATGAGTGACAAAAAAAACAATAAATTAATGAACAGATTACTGTTTTTAGTTACGGTAATTGTAGTTTTTCTTTTGGGATTGCTGGCATCGTCAATTATCGAAAGAAAAACAGAAGCTCAATTTGTTTATACGCCTACGGTAAAAATTAATCCGGGTGAACCGCGAAATGAAATTTGGGGTGAAAACTTTCCGCGAGAGTTTCAATCGTATTATCAAACAGCCGATACATCATTCAGAAGTAAATACAACGGAAATGCAATGATTGATATGCTTGAAGTTGATCCGCGTCTTGTGGTGCTTTGGGCAGGATACGGTTTTTCAAAAGATTACAATCAAGGTAGAGGACACTATTTTGCCATTACCGATATTTACAATACATTACGCACAGGAGGACCTACCGGACCCGATGACGGACCAATGCCGGCAACTTGTTGGAGTTGTAAAAGTCCCGATGTACCGCGTATAATGCAACGCGACGGTATTATTGAATTTTATTCGGGCAAATGGGCTCGTTTGGGTGCCGAAATAGTAAATCCTATTGGTTGTGCCGATTGCCACGACGAAAAAACAATGAATTTGAGAATTACCCGTCCTGCACTAATAGAGGCTTTTCAACGTCAAGGAAAAGATATTACAAAAGCAACACATCAAGAGATGCGGTCACTTGTGTGTGCACAATGTCATGTTGAGTATTATTTTAACAAACATACACCAAAAGAGGGAGTTCCTTATCTTACTTTTCCGTGGGACAACGGTTTTACGGTTGAAGATATGGAAAAATATTACGACGATATGAATTTTAAAGATTGGACACACAAAATATCAAAAGCACCGATGCTTAAAGCTCAGCACCCCGGATATGAGGTGTATTCCATGGGAATTCATGCTCAAAGAGGCGTGTCTTGTGCCGATTGTCATATGCCGTATAAATCGGAAGGCGGAGTTAAATTTACCGACCATCATATTCAAAGTCCTTTAAATAATATTGAAAATTCTTGTCAAGTCTGTCATCGTCAAAGTGCCGAAGAGTTAAGAAAGAATGTTTACGATAATCAAGACAGAGTAATATTTAATAGAGATAAACTTGAAAAACTGTTGGTTCGTACTCATGTTGAGGCAGGAAAATGTTGGGAACTTGGTGCTACCGATGAGCAAATGAAAGATATTTTACAAGGTATTCGTCATGCTCAGTGGCGTTGGGATTGGGCAGCGGCAAGTCACGGAGGTTCATTTCATGCTCCCGTTGAAATCAGCCGTGTGATAGCTACAGGTATTGATATTGTGCAAGAAACAAGAATAAAACTTGCAAAATTGCTTATGCAGTTAGGCTACAACGGTGAGGTTCCTTATCCGAATATTGCCACAAAAGCCGATGCTCAAAAATTTGTGGGACTACCAATGGAAAAATTGGAAGCCGAAAAAGAGGCATTTAAGCAAAATCTTTTACCCGAATGGCTTGAAGAAGCAAAAGAGAGAGAAAGTAAATATTAAACCCGACTATGTAGCAGAAGCTAAAAAATAGCGAATTTACGGTATTTAATGAGGGTTAACTATTTCGATATACTTCTTCGAAAAATAT
>CAYQPP010000313.1:0-4204 GCA_964419235.1 uncultured Bacteroidales bacterium | reverse complement strand
AAAACATTATTTTAACTTAATGCCATATTGTATTTCTGATTATATTTGCCACCGAAATGAAAATAAATGCAAAACGCAAATTATTACATAACCTATAAAAATTTATTAAAACAAAACCTATATTGTAGGTTAATCATCAAATACTTAACTAATATTTAAAAGAATGAAAAAAACAGCAATTAAAATTTTAGCGTCTCTTTTTTTAACAATTATGCTTACCACGGCATGTAACAAAGATGAAAATAACGATACTCCCGAGGTTGTACCAACAACAGTACAGGCCGACAATAATTGGCATGAAGATGAAATCGCATCCGATAAGGTTGAGTGGTATAAAGTAATCGGCGAACAAACATTTACAACACTTTATATTGAGTGGGCAGAATTAGATAACCACGGACAAAACAAAGATTATACCGCCGACATAAAAGTATCGGCCTATAAGCTTGACGGTACTACACCATATTTTGAAAACAAAAACAATGGCTACAAAGACAGCAAAAAATCTATTGAATTAGGTTCTGAAAAAGAGGTGCTTGTAAAGGTTGAACTTAACGATAAAACAAAACCCGGCACGTTTGCTTTACGCTCAACAGGTACAGGGGCAGTAAATATTGAATATACCGAACTTACTTTGGGTGCCGAGTGGCTCGACGCAACTATTGAGGCGGGTAACACATTGGGCTTTTTTGTAAAATACGATACCGAAAATATTATTGAGGTTATTTGGGCCGAGGTTGATAGCCCCGAAGAGGGATATACCGCAAATGTTATGGGTTCGGTATTAAAAAAGGATGGCGAAACACCATATAAGCAGTATGGCAAAGACGATGATTTTTTAAATAAAAACAAGAGCCACTCAAATAACCCAAAGGCTGTTGAGGTTGACCATAGTGAGAATAAAATAAAAATACATATTACCGAAAATGGCAGCGCCGGAACATTTGCCATTAAAGTAAGAGAAAAGCAGGAATAGAAGGGAACAAAAGCTTTTTGGCAGATTAAAAAAATTTTATGAAGTTATTAATAGCTGTTTTTGCGCTGTTTATTTCAAATGCCGTTTTATCTCAAATAAAGGTTGAGATAGAGGAGGTGCTTATTGAAGATAAGGCAAGCAACCGAGCTATTGAAGAACAAAAAGAATCGGGCACGGCAAAAATAGTTGTTAGCAGCAAAGATTTGAATAATTTCGGGCATCACGCCGCCGGCGATGTTTTAAAACGCCTTCCGCGCATTGTTATGCAAGGGCCGCCATCGTTTAGCCGCAATATAATGATGGCAGGGTTAGATAAACAGTTTCAGAGTGTGCTGATAAATGGAGAACGTCCTGCCGGAGGCGAGGATGCAAGGGATTTTAAGCTTGATCGTATCCCGATGGATATGATAGAGAAAATTGAGGTTATTTATAATCCGCAGGCAAGCCTTGGTGCCGATGCAACCATTGGTACTGTTAATATTGTATTAAAAGACACACCCGAAAAGCGTATTGTCAATACCGGCGTATCATTCGATTACACAACCACGCACAGCGGTGTAAATCCCGAATTTGCCGTTACTTTGGGCAACAAATGGGGCAAATGGTCGGCAATGGGCTCGTATAGCATCAACAGTTTTAAACGTACAAATATAAATAGTTTAACAAATGGTGAGATGAGCGGTACCGAGGATGAAGATTTAAAAGTTTTGATAAATGCTTTTAACGGTGTTGCCTCTTATAAACCCGATTCAAACCAAACCTTGACATTGCACTCATTTATATCAGTTTATGACGAAACAGCCTACTCAATTGCCGATATTAAGCGAAGGACAAAAGGCGGACTAAATTATACCGCCGACACAGCACTAAATGATAAACTTAGGTTTTTACATTCGCACACCTTTAAATATAAGGTGGTACACAATAAAAATAGATGGAATACAACACTTAATTTTGCTCAAAATATTGATTCGAAAGAGCGTAACAGGGTTAGGGCAAAAAGCTCGGGGGTGGAAGAAACCATTGAGGACGAAGATCAAATAAATACCGAGTTTATAGGCAAATGTGATTTTATTCGCAAAAACATGATTAACACGGCAAAGCATGTTTTTAAAGCCGGCATAAGGGCATCGGGCTTGTCAAGAGATTTCAGCAGGCTGGTTTACACAAAGATGCAAGGCAATATGTTTTGGGGTAATATTGAGGATGGCTCATATAATTTGCATGAATACAGGGTAGGGGCTTATTTGGCAGATGAATTGCACATCGGAAAATTTTGGGTGTCGCCCGCCGTAAGGTTCGATTACGATTTTGCAGATTACAATACAGTTGACACTACCGGAAATTCTGCTTATAAAAGCTTAAACCCATCGTTGCATTTAAAGTGTATAATTACTAAAAACTTCTTTATAAAAGCCGATATTGCCCGACAGATATCGCGTCCGCCATTTAATTCAAAAGTACCTGTTGATAAGGTTAAGCACAAAAAGGAACTTATTGAGCGCGGTAATCCTGAGTTAGAGCCGTCAAGGGCATGGAATTTTGGATTGGGGGGCGAAAAATATTTTGGAAAAAGCAGCTATATAACCTGCAGGGGATTTTACTCCGTTTTGCATAATGTGATTGAAAAAAGAGAGGTTGGCATTGATGATTACTATAATTACAGGATTTTTCAATCGGTAAATGTAGATAGTGGCTTGGTTTGGGGTGTTGATATTGATGCAAAAATCGGTTTATCACAAATTGGCGTAAAGGGTTTGGCTTTAAGCGGAAATTTTTCGTGGTTGGGCTCGCAAGTGAGAGACCCCGAGACTTATAAATTGAGGAGGTTGAATAACCAACCGGTTTGGATAGCAAACGGGACAATTGATTATTTAAACACACAACATAAGTTTCAGGTATCGTTTGGGGTAAATTATATTGGTAAGCGTGTAACAGCTGAAACCATTACCGACGGCACCAAAGTTGATGCGCTTATACAAACACCTTTTTTGCAATTTGACGCGCGCATAAAATATTTTTTTGCAAATTGGGGCAGCGTTTATTTAAACTGTATCAATATATTTAATGAAACTATTGATTATAAGCAGGCTGCCGTTACCGAATCGGAAGTTATAGGGAGGAATATTGTTTTGGGGGTTAGCATGCATTTTTAGTTTATTTTAAAAAATAAATAAAGTAAGTACATTAAGGCGTTAAGGTACAATTATAAAAGCTTAACTACTCTTAACTTCTTAATGGTGAAGAATAAATATTTGAATAGTAAAAGGATAACCATTAAGGCATTAAGGTACATTGAGAAAGGCTTAACTATCCTTAACTTCTTAATGGTAAAAAAAATAGAATAATTGAATAGTTTAAAAAGGTAATTATTAAGGCATTAAGGAACAATTATAAATTCTTAACTACCCTTAACTTCTTAATGGTGAAAGAATAAATTTTATTTTTTTAGTAGTATATAAACATTAAAATAACATATTAGCATGAAGTTTTACGTAGCATTTGATGACACCGACACCTTAGATTGCGGGCGGGGAACAGGTAAACTGGCAAGGTGGTTTGCCGATGAAATGCCCCGTGGCTGCAAGCAGATAATGGTGGTGCGCCAGCAACTTTTACATTCGCCTGAAATACCCATGACATCGCATAACAGTTCGTTGTGTTGCATTATTGATGCACCTGACGATTCGGTTCGCAATGAATTGATAAGCAGAGGGATTGCCCACATTAAAAAGCATTTTTTTGAGGGTAGCGACCCGGGTTTTTGTGTGGCAGCCGAAACCGATGATGTAAAACCGTTAATAGAGTTTGGTTTAAAATGTACGGCAACAAAAGTAAAACAGTCTGAGGCAATAAAAGCAGCAAAACAGGTTCACCTATCGGGTCATGGTGGCACCAATGACGGTATTATAGGGGCAGTGGCTGCGGTAGGCTTAACCTATTTGGGCGAATCGGGGCGAATAGTTGATTATGCCGATATTAGGGAGTTGCCGCCTCAAACAACGGTGGGGGAATTAAGAAAACGCAATATATTTCCCATGTCGGTAAATCGTCATGCCGAGTATATCCCCGACGACCATATTGTTGACAATCAGGAGTCGTTACGTCCGCATTTGTGGGGAAAAAGGCTCGTTGTGCCGGTAATGGCATTTGAAAACAGTATTTGGCAAACCATTTCGGTAAAAAAGGAGTATTTGTTTTAATAGTGAGTGAAAATGTATGTTTAAT
>CAYQPP010000312.1:3850-4227 GCA_964419235.1 uncultured Bacteroidales bacterium | reverse complement strand
CTGATTATGTTCTTTTTAACTTTAAGTGCCTTATGAAATCAGTTGCTTTGCACCTCTTTTCTTATAGGCACCAATTAAGACTTGATAACAAATACAATTAATTCCTTGGGGCCATGTGCACCCAATATTAAAGTCTTTTCAATATCGGCAGTTCTCGATGGCCCGGTTATATTAGTTATTTGCGAAGGTAAATTCCCTTTATACTTTTCAGCTATTGCATTTAAACCTTCTTCAAGCTCCATTACTAGTTGGTTTTCGCGAGCAATAACAATATGCGTGTGTGGATACGAAAAGATTTTACGTGCACCGGGAATTGCAGAACTAACCATTACGCTGCCAAAGCGGGCAATCAATTTTTCACAAACACTAAAACCAAT
>CAYQPP010000312.1:0-3840 GCA_964419235.1 uncultured Bacteroidales bacterium | reverse complement strand
AAAATATAGTTAATACCAGCTAATTCTAATAAGTTAAATAAAGTTGTATCGGAACAAAATACAGGTTCTAGCTCTTTTTCTTTATTAAGAATGTTTATTTTTTCAGCAGCATCTTGCTCGTCATTACAATAAAAATACTTTCCGCTAATTTTCGTAAGCTCATACTCAAATATTTCAACAAGCGGTTTATTGGGTGTAATATATATTTCTTCGGTCGTATATCTATCCGTTAACCCATTTTTAATCTGAGCATTATCAAGTCCCTTTTTAATACGGTTAAGAATCTCCAGCTTGGGATTTACACTCATACCCCTTTGTTTTTAAATAGTGAAATAATTATTCAAAAGTATTAAAAAACTTGCACAATCCGATAAACAAAAAGACAAGCCCTTAAATTAATTTTTAAATTAATTTAAGGGCTTGTCTTTTTGTTATTCTGCTTTATTCTTTTTCAATCTTGGGTTCTAACATATCAGAATCTTCCACATCGGGAATTTCCTCAGTTTCTCCATTGTTTTCGGGCTCTTCTTTAATTTTGGATTTGAACATCTCTTCTTCCTTGAACATTCTTTTTCCAAAAATATTTTCCACATCCTCACTAAAAATCACTTCTTTTTCTAGCAGCAGTTCGGCAAGTTTTACCAGTCCTTCCTTATGATCTTTAAGTATTTTTAGAGCCCTTGTATATTGTGCTTCCAACAATATTTTTACCTCGGTGTCAATAAGCTCTGCTGTTTTCTCGCTATAGGGTTTGCTAAATGAGTATTCATTCCCTCCTTGAGAATCAAAATAGCTCATATGCCCAAGCTTTTCGCTCATACCATAATACGAAACCATTGCATATGCCTGCTTGGTAACTTTTTCTAGGTCGTTTAAAGCACCTGTTGATATTTTATCAAAATTTATTTCTTCTGATGCTCTTCCGCCAAGTGCCGAGCACATTTCGTCAAGAATTTGTTCTGTAGTGGTAATTTGTCTTTCTTTAGGTAAATACCAAGCTGCACCTAAAGCTTGCCCGCGGGGTACTATCGTTACTTTAACCAAAGGGTTTGCATGTTCCAACAGCCAACTAATAGTTGCATGGCCCGCTTCGTGATAGGCAATTGTTTTTTTCTCGTTTACGGTAATCAACTTGTTCTTTTTCTCCAAACCACCGATAATTCGATCAATCGCATCTAAGAAATCTTGTTTTTCAACTGTTTTTTTACTTTTTCTAGCTGCAATAAGCGCAGATTCGTTACAAACATTAGCAATATCGGCACCAGAAAAGCCCGGTGTTTGTTTTGCCAAAAATGACGGATCGAATTGTTTGTCTACCGTAATCGGGCGCAAGTGCACTTTAAATATTTCTTCCCGCTCGTTTAAGTCAGGTAATTCTACATGAATCTGGCGGTCAAACCTTCCTGCCCTAAGCAACGCGGAATCAAGTACGTCTGCACGGTTTGTAGCAGCTAAAATAATTACACCCGTATTGGTGTCAAAACCATCCATCTCGGTAAGCAATTGGTTTAAGGTGTTTTCACGCTCGTCGTTCGAACCAAAGTTCGGATTCTTTCCCCGAGCCCTACCAATAGCATCAATTTCATCGATAAAAACGATACATGGTGCTTTCTGTTTTGCTTGTCCAAACAAATCTCTTACCCTCGAAGCTCCTACGCCTACGAACATTTCTACAAAATCGGAACCCGACATGGAAAAGAAAGGTACATCTGCCTCACCTGCAACTGCTTTTGCCAATAAGGTTTTTCCTGTTCCGGGAGGGCCAACCAATAAAGCTCCTTTTGGGATTTTGCCTCCTAGCTTTGTATATTTCGTCGGGTTTTTCAAGAAATCGACAATTTCCGATATTTCGACTTTAGCCTCGGCCAAGCCGGCAACATCATTAAAATTAGTTTTTATATGTGCTTCCTCTTTATCAAAAACTTTTGCTTTAGATTTACCGATAGAAAAAATATTTGATCCGCCGGGGCCTCCGCCGCCACTCATCCGTTTAAAAATAAATAACCAAACAGCAACCAGAATAACAATTGGCATTATCCAGCCAAGAAGTTCTCCCAAATGATCTTTTCTTGTTTCATAGCTTACGGGAATTACTTCGGCTTCAACAAAATCCTTCTGAGCTGCTTCCATACGCTTCTCAAATGTTTCAACCGATCCTATAGTAAAGTAAAACTGGGGGCTATTTTTATCTACATAGTTCATCCCCTTTTTTCTATACTGATCATACTTTCCCGAAGTAAACCGATCCGATTTAATATAGACTTCCGCTTTATCGCGATTTACCACAATAACTTTTTCAACATCGTGCGGCCTAAGCATTTCCTTTTCAAAACGTTGCCAAGTAATCTCATTTGAATCGTCGGTCATATCAATAAACTGCAAACCAATAAACGCTACAGCTATTAATCCGTAAATCCAGTATATATTAAACTTAGGAAAATTATTGTTTAATTTATTATTGTTCTCTTTTTTCTTCTCGTTCTCACTCATCTAATCAAATTATTTATTCGTGTTCGTTACAAACTACCTTTAATTAGTGTTTGTCCATAAAGTGCTTGATTTTTGATATTTTTTTGTTTTTTTTCGTTGCAACAAATGCTTGGGTATTAGGCAAAACGAAAAAGACAAAAAGGCGCAAAAAGATTATTTTTTAATTTAATGACTTTATGTACAGGCACTAATTAGTACGTTTCGCAAAACTAAATATTTCATTTTTAAAACACTTTTGCTATTTTAAATTATGAACTCATATTATTATCAATTCTTATACCAAGCAGTGAGTTTGACACTTTTGTCAATTTATCAAGCAAAGCAATATACATAAACGGTAAATATGGCAGTCTATTGTTGCTAAATTTAGTTACTCGTCCGGATGGTCAGTTCTTTTTGCATCAGCCCAAAATTCTTCAATATTATAAAACTCCCTAAATTCATCTTGGAAAACATGAACCACCACATTGCTGTAGTCAAGCAAAACCCATATTGAGTTATCTTTACCTTCAACATGCAAAGGTTTTTCATCTAATTCTTTTTTTGTGAAATATTCAACAGAATCTGCAATGGAATTTACTTGTGTTGTTGATTCAGCATTACAAATTACAAAAAAATCACACACCGATTGCTCTAAATTCCTTAAATCCAAAACTGAAATCCCTTTTGCCTTCTTTTCTTTCATCCCGGCAACAATTTCTGTTACTAATTTTTCAGCTGTTTTACCTACTTTTGTCATATTTTTAATTTAGCGTGCAAATTTAATCATTTTTACATTCAAAAACATAGAGTTAAACAAAAATTAAATGCATAAACCCATCGGAAGTAAAACCATGTTTCTTAAATCGATAGATTCAACCAATAGTTATTTAAAGCACGAGCTTTCAAACAACAAACCCGAAGAAGGTTTTCTTATTTGCACCGATGAACAATTTTCAGGACGTGGACAGAGAACAAATAGTTGGGAAAGCGAAGCTGGTAAAAACTTATTGCTCAGCTTTGTTTTATATCCAAACTTTTTAAAGGCCAACAAGCAATTTGCTTTATCTAAAGCTATTAGTTTAGCTGTTTATGATTTCATTTTACAATTCACAAATGAAGCATCAATTAAATGGCCAAACGACATTTACATTGGCAACATGAAAGTTGCGGGCATTTTAATCGAGAATAGTTTAAAAGGTGCTACAATTTCCAGTTCGATAATTGGCTTGGGGATAAACATCAATCAAGAAAAGTTCAGCAAAAATATACCTAATGCAATTTCATTGCATACGCACACAGGTAAAACATATAATAAAAGTGAACTATTGGTTGTTTTAACAAAAAAACTAAATTATTGGTACAAGCAAC
>CAYQPP010000311.1:0-4227 GCA_964419235.1 uncultured Bacteroidales bacterium | reverse complement strand
TAAATAATTAATGTTGCAAGTTTTATGAATCTCATTTTTGTTTTTTTTATTTTCAATAAACTGTTGAAAAGCAAACAAATAGTTTACTACTCAATTTTAAACTTAATATCTTTTTTTGTTTCGTTGCCCAATCTGTCTAATGCCCTTATGGCCATATTTATTACAGAACCCGCTTTAAAACCGTCGATAATTCCTTGGTACTTATGCTCTTTACCCTTATTAATAGAGTAATAAATACGGTCGTACGCAATTGGCGCATTTATTACTGATAAAAACAGTGATACATGGTCGGGATAAACATCTACTATTTCGTCCCCTATCTCTTCGTTAGCAACGGGGTGCACACTAAAACGGGTAAACACCTCCGGTCCTGAATTATCGGTTCCAAATACAACCCTTGAGCTATTTACATTTCCCAATTTATCATAGGCCTTAACATCAATTACATAATCTTTGCCACGCTTAAAGCCGTCAATTATTCCTGTAAACATTTTTTCTTCGCCACCGTTCAACGAATAGTATATTCTGTCGATAGCAACTTTTGAATCGGTAGCCGATAGGAACAAAACAGCATGGCTTGGATATACATCGGATTGGTTGCCATTAATTTCGCGTTTACTGATAGGCAAAACGCTAAAGCGGGCATAAATATTTGGCCCTGTATTATCAACCACAAGGCTTACCGTTTCGCGGTTTGAGTTATCAACATTATCGTACCCATTAATGCTTAATAAATAAATACCCTCTTTTTCAATAGAAAAAGGTTCGGTATAAGGCAACTCATCACCGCCATTTAAACTGTAATTTAATGATTTTACACCCGATTCGGCATCAAAAGCCGATAGTTTGATTTTGGTTTCTTTATTTATGTAAGTGGTATCGCGGGCTTTAAAAATACGCCCAATATATTTGTGCTTTAATTGCGGCCCTGTTAAATCAACATAGGCAGCACTGCTTTTTGTGCTCTTCTCTGACGACACGCTTTTATTACCCACATTATCAATTGCATATGAAGCTACCGCCAATGAGCCCGATACCGTGGTTAAATAAAATGGTTTTTCGTACAGTACATAAGGATCGTTGTTTATGCTGTATTTTATCTCTTTAACACCCGATTTATTATCAACGGCTGTAAGCTTTAGTTTTGTGCGCCCCGATGAATACTCTTTGCCGTTTACTACAAAACTGTTGCCCATAATTTCGTCAACCAAAATAGGCGGGGTTTTGTCAACATAAAATGCATACTCCTTTTCCAGCTCTTTGTTTCCAACCCTATCAACCGAATAATATTTAATAGTATGATCGCCCTCGGTTAAATATTTAGAACTTAACGGATATGAATATTTTTTGTATTTTTTATCATCAATAGAATAGTAAGTTGCTGCAATACCCGATATATTATCTTCGGTCTTTAGTATCAGTTTTGCCCTTCCGGAGATATGCTCCTCATATTTTTCGCCATCAAAAATCAATTCGGTTGTAGGAGCAATTAGGTCAACACTAAACGATTTATGTTTGGGATGCTCTGCATTTCCCACGTTATCAACGGCATAATAATCAACAGTATATACTTTTTCTTTATTGAATTCTAATAGTCCGGTATATTTTTTGTACCCTGCTGAATCAATACTAACTAATATTTGCTCAACGCCTGAATGAACATCATAACTATTAAGTTCTATTTTTAAATTTTTTCCTACATATAATATTTTCCCATTAAAATATTTTTTTAATACATCATACTTCATTTTTGTGCGAGGTGCACGGCTATCGGCATATACTTCAAATACAATATCGGTAAGCGGATAGTGTATTTTTTTAGTTTTTTGGTCAACGGCCGATGGCGATTTAAAGGTATTATACCCCTCGGTATCAAGATACATAGGATTTGCATAGGCTTTTGTGCTATCGCTTTGCAACTGGTGCATTTCACCTTTTTTATCGGGCTCTGTTGATATATACAGATAAATGGGTAGCGATTTTTGAATATAAAATTTCCCATTTTCACCTTGATACGTTTTTTTTGGATGCTCAAGGGGTTGTTGCGCAAATAACAACTGAGAAAACACAATGCCGATAATTATAAAGTATATTTTTTTCATATTTTTAAAATTAAGGTCAAATATAAATAGTAAAACCTCTAATAATTCTTTTTGCGCATTAAGTAATTGCAACAAATTACCATAACAAGTTGCGTTTGTTTTGGTGGTTTGAGTTTTTTCAATAATAAAAGGCTAATTTATTTAACAATTCCGAAGCCTGTGACATCTTATTCTCTGCCCTAAATACTTCTACATCATTAATAAGTTGCTGTTCATTAATTTGACCCGACAGCAAATAATTAATAAAAAAAAGCAGAGAAAAAATTATTATAAGTTTAGTTTTAAACATAAATAACAGATTAGATTACCGACACAAAGTAAGAAAAAAAAAGGTTTTTGCCAGCAAAACAGTAGAGTTAATTATTTAATGAATACTCCATAAACTTAAATGGGACATCAATCATTGCGTTGTAATCTTCGCCTAACTCTTCCATATCCTCATCGGCCGAGTACCAATATATTTCAACCTCTTTCCCCTCTCTATATATCTCATCAAGCTTTCCAATAATTGCTAAAATATATTTTGATGTGCTGGTATTGAAATACTCCATTTTTAAGTGAAGCTTAGTTTTTTTGGCCGGATTTTGACAATAAATATCAAGCCAATTAACAACAGGCTCATAAAATCGGATGGCATTCTCGACTATCGACCTGCCACTTATACTCAACTCTCCGGTTGATGCATCAAACACAATTTCAGGCCAGTTTGAATTTGATTCAATTTTTAAATTTTCTTGCACTCTTATATGTGTATGTATTTAGGTATTATTTTATATCGCTTAGTTTTTCAGCCATTGCTTTGGCTAATTTTCTGCACATTTCAATATCAACATGTTTAGGTGTACTGCGGGCTTCAACAGGCTCGCCAATAACTTCCCACTTAATATTTTCGGCAAATTTATTGATTATACGAATACTGCCACCTCCCCAACTCGACGATCCAAAAACACCAAGGCACCTGTCTCTTAATCCATAATGTTCAAGGTCGGATAACAGGTGTGCCATTGGCGGAAAAATTCCTCCGTTATATGTTGCACTACCAAAAATAACTCCTTTGTATTTCCATATATCATTAATTATATACGATGTGTGGGTTTTTGATGCATCGTGCACTTGTACATTTTTTACCCCCTCCTCAATTAAAAAACGGGCTATATAATCGGCCATTTTTTCGGTATTCCCGTACATTGAGCCAAAAACAATAACCACTCCCTTTTCGCCTACATGGGTACTCCATTTATTATATTTTTCAATAATATATGGTATTTGCGAGCGCCATATTAACCCGTGCGACGGAGCAATCATTTTAATATCAAGCCCGCCGAGTTTGGCTAATGCCTTTTGCACCTGAATACCATACTTGCCTACAATATTTGAATAGTAGCGGCGCACCTCTTCGTTAAAACAGGTTGTGTTCAAATCTATTTCATCATCGAAAACGCCACCGTTAAGCGTTCCAAAACTTCCAAAGGCATCGTTCGAGAATAGTATTTTATCGGTTATATCATAAGTAACCATCGACTCAGGCCAATGCACCATAGGAATCATAAAAAACTGCAAAGTATGTTTTCCTAATTCTAAGGTATCGCCTTCGGCAATAAGCTTAAAATTTTCTGACACACCATAAAAACCATCTAAAAGAGGTTGGGTTTTTCGGTTACCAACAATTGTTACATCAGGGTATTCGGCAATTATATCTTTAATTGAACCCGAATGGTCGGGCTCCATGTGGTTTATTATTAAATAATCAAGCTGTTTGCCATTTAGCAGCTCTTTTACCCAGTTTACAAAATCGCCCGAAAATGGTGCCTCGGCGGTATCAAGCAGAGCTGTTTTTTCATCGTCAATCAAATACGAGTTATAAGTAATTCCTTTCTCTAAAGGCCATTGATTCTCAAATAGGTGTTTTCTTCTATCGTTAAATCCTAACCAATATACCTTATCGCTTAATTGAACTTTTAATGCCATTATATTATGTTTTATTAAATTATTCCTGTTTTTTGCAAAAATAGTCCTTTTTTATCAGAACCGAACATGTTTTTTATTCAATTTTATGGTTATTTATTAATAACACAAAGCATGTACATTATGTGTAGTTAACTGCTTTAAGTTTTATGGAATTGCC
>CAYQPP010000310.1:0-4251 GCA_964419235.1 uncultured Bacteroidales bacterium | reverse complement strand
ATCATAACTAAATTATTTGTCGCTAATATAAGTAATTATTTGTAAACCTCAATAATATAATTTGTAGTTGTAACTAAATTATCTGAGAAGTCTAAAGTCTAACATCTAAAGTCTAAAATCTTATTAAGTATAACGAATTTTATTCGTAGCTCAAACCTAGTCTATTGTGGTTTAGTTTTTTGTTATTGAATTTTCTCCGGTTTTTATGCTTTCAATCCAATTTTTGTTTTTTAGCTGTTTGCACAAAAAGCACAAGGTGTGTATTTTGTCGGGCGATTCAATATAAATCAGGGTTTCCGTTGGCATTTTATCGGGGAATTTGGGCAACGGCTTGTTAACGGCTTTTATAATATTCCATTTGTCGGTGCAGCTATATTGCTGTATAATGCTTATTATTTCTTGAGCCTCATTTTTATTAATGCCTTTAACACAAATAAAGGCATCGTTAATATTATTTTGTGCTGTTTTATTTATAAACCCCAAAACGTTTTTTTTGTCAATGCGGCTAATTTCGTACGATACTTTAATATCGTTAATATGCCATTGTTGGTTTTGTTTTATATAGTTGATGTTTATATTGCGTGTTTCGGCAGGCAACCCCACAACATAATAACTAATCCAAATGCTTTTTTTGTCATCAACGCCAAACCCCGACTCTTTAAACGAATAGATTATATTATCCTCTGTGGCAAGCCCTTCAATATCAACCTTTTTATTAAGTGCATGGTCAATATTTGCAAAATCCCTGCTTTTTAAATCGCCCATAAATTTATTTGCGGCAGGACGCACTTCATTAACAATATTGTTGGTATAGTTTAGTACAAACGGATATGAGACTAAACCTATTGCGGCTATAACAAAAAGGAATAGATAATATTTGTTGTTTGAATTTTGCGGTATCTCCATAATAATTTTTTATGCACCCATATTTTACGGGTAATAAATTAAAATTTGTAAGTGGGCAGTTTATAGCTATGTTTATTTAGGCCGTGTTGTTCATTGAGCTGTTGATTTTTTGGCAAATATTTAAAAATTCTTGAAAGTCTTTATGCCGGTTTGTTGTGGAAATAGCCAGTTTTCCATCTCTTATCATTAAATTATAATCTTCGGGTAAGTGAGGTGCCATGTTTTTTGTTTTTGCCGACAGCATATCTTTTTCGTTGCCGTTTACAATAACAATGTGTGTTTTTGTTGACAAACCGGTGTCAATTTCGTTAAACTCGTTTCGATAATAATTTATGTCAAAAGTATTAATGCCGAGGCTGGTTGTTTGCAATTTACTAATAACAAATAGCTTTGGCAGATTTAAAATATCCAAATACACTAAGTATTCGGGTAAAAAGGCGCTAGCTTGACCTCTACTAACCTTTGTATTGCACAAAACCCCGTTGTTTTTGGTAAGTATGTCATAAACTATAAATGGTTTTGAATAAAGGTTTTTTTTGGTAAGGTTGTAAACATAAAAAATGGTTGAATGCAGCATTGCAAAAACCTTATTGTCCTTATCGTATTTGCTATACTCCCAACCAAAGCTATCTGCAAATTCTTTATATTTTTCAGTCCTTTTTTTTTGTACGTTATTTGAATATACAATGGTTGCTATTAAAATAAAAGCTATTGCGCCAATTATAAGTGTTGCATTCATAATGTGTTATGTTATTAATAATAACCCACAATATCGTCATCGGGCATTATTATCCATAAAATAATATATATAAGCGTTCCGGGGAAACCCGCACTTAATATGCTTACCACTAAATATAAAATACGAACCATTGCTATATCCCAGCCGAGCCATTCGGCCAGTCCGCCGCAAACACCTGCTATTACTTTATTTCTTGAACGTGTTAATTTTGCTTTGCTCATTACCTGTTTTTTTTAAATTACCAAAAATATAAAAAGTTGCCTGATGAATTATTGATATTTAGCAAATTGTTTAATCAATTAATTGGGCTACCCATTTAAGTTGCATCTTAATTTACATTCAACACTCAATATACAATTTTCAACATTAAACTGTATTTTTTAGTATTGTTTTTAATGAATGATATTTACTATAATCATATAACTATCTAATAATCAGGCAATATAATTAATATGCCATAGTTCTAAATATTTTTGTTGTTTACTTTATTATTGTTTGTTGAATGTTGCTTATTTGAATATTATATTGATTTATCTATACCAAATACAAATCATCTAATCAATACCTTGAGAACTAAATGGGTAACCCTATCAATTAATTCAACTACCTGTCATTATAAATGTTGGTTTCATCTCAAATGTTTTGTATAAAGGTCTTAGCCTTTCGGTATTATAGAATTGGTTAACATCAACTGTTTTTTTCGATGCTGTTACCACATCCAACGGGGCATTATCGTACCGTCCGTTGCGCAGTATAATTAAACGGCCGTGTATTCCTTTAAGTATCAAATCTAAGGCAAGGTTGCCGTAAGCCATCGGCACAATTGAGTCCATAGCATCGGGGTCGCCGCCGCGCACCATGTAGCCAAGGTTTTGGCTAATATAGTTTATGGTTCTGCCGTTATTGAATTGAGGGGTAAAATCTTTAATTTTATCTGCAACCTCTTGTCCTATGCCCCCTAATTTTTTATGCCCGTATGCATCGGTTGTTTGGTTTGAAAAAGTCATGTCGTTCATACCTTTATAGGTTGCCCCTTCCGACACTAATAATACTGAGTATTTGCTGGGGTTCGAGTTTCTATCGGCTACCAAAAGCTCGGTAAGTCGCTCAATCTCAAATTCGTGTTCCGGAATTACGCACCGGTTGGCGGCGCCTGCCATGGTTGGCAATAAAGCTGTATATCCGGCATATCTGCCAAACACCTCGATTACAAGCAACCGCTCGTGCGACCCTGCCGATGTTCTTAAGCTGTTTACCAAACTTATGGTACGTGTTACGCATGTGCTAAAACCTATGCAATAGTCGGTGCCGGGCACGTCGTTATCCATGGTTTTTGGTATAGCTACCACTTTTACACCCTCTTTATAAAGCCTAACGCCATAGCTCAATGTGTCGTCGCCACCAATTGGAATAAGGAAGTCAATTCCTAAAAAATCAAAGTTTTTTAGCACTTCGGGTGTTAAATCGTTAACATCATCGGTATATTTATCTCTAAGGTGGTCGGGCATTTCGTCTTTTCTTACATGGCTAGGTCTAGTTCTCGATGTATGCAAAAAAGTGCCTCCGGTCCTTGCCGAACGGTTAACTATCTCTTCGGTAAGCTCTTCAACAAATGGTGTGTTGTCGGCTTTTTTGTCGCGGACTAAGTTTATGGGGCCTGCCCAGCCACGCTTAAACCCTAAAACCCGATACCCTTCGCGCAAAGCACGTATTGTAATTGCTCTAATTGCCGGATTTAAACCGGGCACATCGCCACCGCCTGTGAGAATAGCGATGGTTCCTTTGTAGTTAGTTTTTGCCATGGCTTGATAGTTTTATTAAAAAATAATTCCTACTAATTTAGCAAATAAACTTAGGTTTTGAAAATAAAAAAGTGGCGATAAAGCCACTTTTTTAAGCAATTAACATAAAACTGCCATATATAAAATATTGAACCAGCTTATTGGTTACGGTTATGCTTTAATTAAATATCGGTAAATTGTAAGCGTAGTGCAATTTAAAGTTCAATCTGTATGTTTGCTTGCATTACGTTTACAAATTGTTGTGTACAGGCATTTTTTCATTTCAATCATTTTCTTTCTCAAATTTGCTGCAAGTTCCATTTCGTACTGTGCGATGGCAAAACATACTCTTCCCGATTTTTCTTCGGGATATGTATGGTTTTAGGGTTGGCTATTATATATATTTTTCTAATAATTTTTGAAGTTCTTTTTTATCAGGTAGATAAAGCTTATACTCATTTGTAAATATCTGTTTATTATCTTTAGGTAAGGTATATTCTACTACAAAATCATCATTTTCTTTGCACAAAACTATTCCAATTGTAGGATTTTCACTTTTTGTTTTAACTTCTCTATCGTAATAATTAATATACATCTGCATTTGTCCAATATCTTGATGTTTTAGCTTTCCTATTTTAAGGTCTATTATCACGAATGAACGTAATAAACGATTATAAAATACTAAATCTATATAAAAATGCTCTGTTCCAGACGATATGCGTTGCTGACGAGCCACAAATGCAAATCCTTTACCCAATTCGAGTAAAAATTCGCCTAAATTATTGATTATGGCAGTTTCCAAATCGTTTTCCGAATATTTTTCTT
>CAYQPP010000309.1:0-4269 GCA_964419235.1 uncultured Bacteroidales bacterium | reverse complement strand
TGGCCTTAACTAAATAAGTTTTACTTTTGCAGCTTCAATAGTTAAATAGTGTAATTAAGAAAACTATTCATTTCTTATGACGAGGTGCATAGCAACTTTTCTAATTACTTGATATATGTATTTTTACTTTTCAACATCTTGAAAAAACAGTTGCTTTGCACCTTTTTCTTAGAAGCACTAAATAAAACTTATTACAAAACAAACCGGTGTAATGAACGAATCGCTACTCCACGCGCTAATTAAATTATTTGCCATTATTGCTGATGTTAAACACTTTAGTAATCATGAGGTTGCTATAAATGTAGTTGAGAAGCACTTTTACAGGAACTATGGCAAATCGCAATCGCAAAAATGCACCCAATATTTTAAAGATCATCTACAAAAATATCATCATAAGCTAGCTGATAAATCTCATCCGGACACTTCGGTTTATCACAAACGGCTGGAACAAATTTGTTCAGAAATCAATAATGAATTTGAAGATAAACAAAGGTTTTGGCTTACGCTCCAATTACTGGAATTCTTAGCCGATAGTGACTACGACAGCAGTGAAGAACTTGAAGTAATTAACGATATTGCCAGATTGTTTGATATTGACAAAGATGATTTCAAGCAAAGTAAAGATTTTATTATCAACGAAAACGAGTCGATTAAACTTACTGAAAAGATACTTGTAATTAGCGGCGACAAGCAATTTTTGCATGATAAAGCCAGGCATATGTTTGTTGAAAATATGACCGGGAAAATTTATGTTTTAAATTTAAAAAAGTCAGATACTTACCTGTTAAAATATTTTGGCGAACGCAACTTATTTTTAAACGGACTAAACATAAAACCGGGACGTGCATATATTTGGGCTGTGGGAGCTGTTATCAGGGGGCGACTTTTCGGAAGAATTTATTACAGTAACGTCGTAAGCGAGTTTATCCATAAAAAAGATATTGCCGGTATCGAACTAATTGCAAAAGATGTTTCATATGAGTTTAAGAATGGTAAATTAGGCTTAAATAATTTTAATATCGAAGCAGAATCGGGTCAATTAATTGGGATTATCGGAGGTAGTGGCTCTGGTAAATCAACCCTATTGAATGTACTAAACGGTAACCTGCAACAAAAAACAGGTGACATTTTCATCAACGGATTCGATATCCATAAAGACAAAGAAACCCTGAATGGAATTATTGGTTATGTTCCGCAAGAAGATCTTTTATTTGAAGAACTTACCGTATACGAAAACCTCTATTTTAATGCAAAGCTTTGCTTTAGTTCTTGTTCCGAAGAGCAAATAGACAATATCGTACTAAAAACAATCAACGATTTTGATTTAAAAGAGGCTAAAAATTTGAAAGTTGGCGATCCACTAAACAAAATACTGAGCGGTGGGCAACGAAAAAGGTTGAATATTGCCTTGGAATTGATGCGTGAACCTGCGCTACTTTTCGTAGACGAACCAACTTCGGGTTTATCCTCAATGGATTCAGAAAAAATTATCAACCTACTTAAAAGGCAAACGTTCAAAGAGAAATTGGTACTGCTGACCATTCATCAACCATCATCGGATATTTACAAACTTTTTGATAAAATAATTGTTTTGGATCAAGGCGGGCGACTTATTTATTCAGGAAACCCCTTAGACGGAATTTCTTATTTTCGGGAACAGGGTAATTATATTAATCCTGATGACAGTGAATGTGTTACCTGTGGAAATGTAAATTCGGAACAAATACTACGTATAGTAGAAACCCGTTTGGTAAACGAATTTGGTAAGCTCAGTCGCAGACGGAAAAGACCACCCGAAGAGTGGGAGGAACTCTACAAGTCAAAACCAGAAAACAAAACTGCTGCGAAGCCGGTAGTGAAAAAAAAATTACCTGATAATAATTTTAACGCACCCGGTTATTTTAAACAGTTTCTAATTTTTTTCAACCGAAACCTGAAATCAAAATTCAGCAACAGGCAATTTGTACTTTTAGTATTACTTGAAGCGCCAATATTAGCATATGTTTTGGGGGTATTTACAAAACATTACAATGGTTCGGAGAAATTTCCTGATCAGTATATTTTTGCCTATAACGAAAACCTACCTGCCTATATTTTTATGAGCGTAATTGTAGCCTTATTTTTGGGCCTAATCATCAGTGCGGAGGAAATATTAAGGGATAAAAAAATCATTAAAAGGGAATCCTTCCTTAATTTAAACCGCCGTAGCTATATCGATTCAAAAGTATTACTTTTGGTTATCATTTCGGCTATACAAGCATTTTTGTTTGTAGTAATTGGCAACAGTTTCCTTGAAATAAATGGTTTATGGATTGCCTATTGGCTGATGTTTTTCAGTACGGCAGTTTGTGCCAATTTAATCGGATTAAATATTTCTTCGGCACTTAACTCAGTTGTTTCTGCTTACATTGCTATTCCTCTTATATTAGTTCCCCAGTTGTTATTAAGCGGCGTAGTCGTTGATTTTAACAAGATGCACAAAAATATAAAATCGGAAAAATACACCCCCATATATGGCGATTTAATGACTTCGCGCTGGGCATACGAGGGCTTAATGGTCGAGCAGTTTAAAAACAATCCTTTTCAGAAAAACTTTTTTGAGGTAAACCAGAAATTGAGCCAAACAGATTTCACCATTTCGTTTTATATCCAAAAACTACAAAGCACTTATGCTGACTTAACCAGGAAATCAGAAAAATACACAACAAATAAAACCAATGCGATCAATTTATTGAAACACGAATTTGAAAAACTTGCCGAAAATTATCAGGATAGCATATTTAAGCAGCTTGCCAACACCATTGAAAAAAGCTATGACACAGACGCTTACAAAAAACTCTTTAATACTAAAATAAGTAGCTTTAAAAACATCCTTATACTTGAACAAAATAAATATAAAGCCGAAAAAGCAAGCATCTACCAAAATTTGGTTGCAGAACTTGGAGGTACGGAAAAATTCCACGAACTAAAAGAAAATAGCCAAAATCAAGGAGTTGCCAATTATGTACTGAACAGTTTTTCCGTAAAAAAAATTAGGGCAAGCAATGGCGAAATCATCCAGCTAAAAGATCCGGTTTATCATACACCTGACTCTAAGTTGGGCAGAGCACATTTGTATGCACCGGTTAAAAAGCTTGGCAGTATTGAAATAGATACCTTTTGGTTTAATATAATGGCTATATGGCTTATGACCCTAATGATGTATTTTTCGTTACAATTGGATTTGATACGAAAAATGATGGACTACATTGAAAATATAAAAGTTACTAAAGGCTGGACAAGAAAGGTTTTGAGGGTTTAGCTTTAAAACATCACCCTAGTGTCATGTCAAGCATATTATTGTTATACCAAGCTTTGATAATTTTGCCGATAGCTTCGTTAAAAAAATTAACCGTAGCTACGGCTATGCTGAAATTTTTTGCCTTGCTCTCGACAAAATTCCCTGCAACTTATACGACATAATACACTTGACTTGACACTAGAACAAATCAACTGAAACAAAAAAATCCCCCAAACCAAAAAGCTTGGGGGATTTTATTATAATTATAAACAACAATAGCTTAACTATTCTTCTCTACGCCTTGATTAATCCGCATTTTATAGAACGAGCGATAAACAAAATATAAAGCAACACCCAAAAATGCAAGCCCAACAAAAGTAGCATATTCCCTAAACTGAGGTGCTATGGCAATTTCCATTGCCAATAGGCCAAATAAAGTAGTAAACTTAATTACTGGGTTTAAAGCAACAGATGATGTGTCTTTAAATGGATCGCCAACAGTATCGCCAACCACCGAAGCATCATGTAAAGGTGTTCCTTTTTCTTGCATATCAACCTCAATTACTTTTTTAGCATTATCCCAGGAACCACCTGCATTTGCCATAAAAATAGCCTGATATAAACCAAAAAATGCAATAGAAAGTAAGTATCCAATAAATAAAGATATTGGCATTGATAATTTAACAATTTCCTGATACATACCAGGATCACTAGCATTAGCAACCATTTCAGTAGTAAGTCCAACCGGAGATGCCAAGAAAGCAAATGCTAAAGCAAAACTAAATATAGCAATAAATATATTCCACATCCCTTTTTGTGCATAAACGGTACATATTTTAACTACCTCCCTCGATTTTTCCATATCTGCTTTTTTAGGGGCATCCGGGTCAAGGTTGATATTGTATTTAATATATTCTACCGCTCGTGCAGCTCCTGTTGTTACAGCCTGAATAGAAGCTCCTGTTATCCAGTAAACAACAGCACCACCA
>CAYQPP010000308.1:0-4373 GCA_964419235.1 uncultured Bacteroidales bacterium | reverse complement strand
TGCAATACTCATTTTACAAAGATAATCCTTTATCTGAATATGTCAAGTATATTCCGTAAAATACTTGACAACTATCCGTTTCCTTTAATGCACCCCAACTCTTAACTAAACAACATTAAGAGTTATAAATAACAAACATTCTAAAATTAATAAAATGCAAACTTTTTATTATATAGTTAAAAGAAACCTTGCATTTTTGATTATTGGATAACTTATAAATTGTTTATTATCAACACGTTTTGTGTTTTTCAGCAAACCCTAAATAAACTTAAGTGATGCCGAATTAACACAGTGCCTTGTGTTTTTGTCGGTAAATCCTTCGCCAATAAAAACATGGCCTAAATGGCCGTTGCAGTTTGAACAAACTATCTCAATCCTTTTGCCGTCGGCATCGGTTAAACGGGTAATAGCACCCTTTATTTCATCATCAAAACTGGGCCATCCGCAGTGGCTGTCAAATTTATCATCCGATTTATATAGTGGTGTTTCACATTGTTTACATACATAAAGCCCTTTGCTTTTGTTAATATTATACTCTCCTGAAAACGGAGGCTCAGTATCCTTATGTAATATTATGCGTTTCTCGTATTCATTTAGTTTATTCCATTTCATTTGTAAAATTTTAACTTTATTGAAATCGAACAACCGTATTGCACAAAATGTTTATTATTGAAGCAAAGTTTATTTATGCCTACTAAAACAATTTTGAATTTATTTTGAATAGTCTAATTAAATTTATTTGTTTAAATTTACAACGTACAATAAAAACTATTTTTATCATGAAAATTAAAAAAACCTATTTATTATTGACATTAGCATATTTAGGAGTAATTGCTTCTGTGTATGGACAGGTTGAAAATATGGTTCTTAATCCGAGTTTTGAAGAGTATGAAACTTGCCCGCAGGGCTATACTTTTATGGATCAGAGCCATAAGTTGATACCACATTGGACCTATCCAACATTTACAACTCCCGATTATTTTAACAAATGTAGTGCAGGCGAAGTAAAAGTGCCTAATAATTTTGCCGGTTATAGTCAGCCAAAATCCGGAGATGGATATATGGGGGCAATTTTAAGTGGCTCAAACCGCGATTTTAGAGAGTATATTCAAGGCACATTAAGCAGCCCAATGAAAGAGGGGCAAGTCTATTGCGTATCGTTTTGGTTTAAACTGGCATCGGGCTCAAAATTTGCAGTTGACCAACTGAGTATATATTTTGCCAACCAAATAGTGGCAAACGGCAATAAAACCTTTTTAAATTATAAACCGCAGCTTTCAAACGACGAAGGACTGTTTTTAGACAATACCGACGATTGGGTACAATTTTGCCAGCTATATACAGCTAAAGGCGGTGAGAGCTTCTTTTTGGTCGGTAATTTTAAAAATTATCAAAACACAAACTATGTAGTAACAGGCAAAGACACAAAAAACAAAAAAGGAAAAAAATACGCTTACTACTTTTTTGATGATTTTGAAATTCGCCCGCTCGTTGATTGTAATGTTTGCGCATGCGTACCCAAAGGTATGGAAACCGTTGTTATCGACTCGTTTTATACAGGCGGGCTCGACCCAATAACAGGACAGTTGACAAAACAGGTTGACGATGGCGTTATAAGCCTCGGAATTTCAGGTGGGTCGCCACCATACAACATTACATGGTCGAACGGTATTAAAAACACCCAAAAAATATCAAACCTGCCGGCAGGAACATACTCTTATGAGGTAACCGACCAAAACAATTGCAGGAGCAAAGGAACAATTGTGTTTAATGAGCCTGTAATACCCGACGATCCGTTTAAAGAGGGATTGCGGAATATTGAAGTTGGTGCGGCACTTATTCTTAACAATATATTTTTTGAAACCGGTAAAAGTACGCTTTTGCCCGAATCATACGCCGAGCTTGACGAGATTGTAGAATTTTTAAACGAAGGAACGGTAAGTTTAATTGAGATAAGCGGGCATACCGACAACGAAGGCTCTGATGCTATAAACGAAAAATTGAGCAAACAGCGCGGACAAGCGGTTGTTAACTATTTAATATCAAAAGGTATTGATGCAAATAAGTTGCAAGCTGCCGGATATGGCGAATCAAGACCATTAGATACCAATCAAACCCCCGAAGGGCGCTCAAAAAATCGACGGGTTGAATTTCTTGTATTAAAAAAATAAGCCTATAAATCAATAACAAAACAGTTTTATCACTTATTTACTTAACACTAAAAAACATGAAAAAAATATTTATAGCACTCTTTTTATTAGTAAGCATATCGGCACATGCCCAAAAAGCATACAAAATAATGAGCAATGATGTTTTTGATGGTATGGATGCCCGCCAGCAATCGGATATTGACTCCGAATTTAATAAGGCTAAAGAACAATTTTTGAAAGTACTATCTAAATCTTCCGACAATGTAATGGCAAATTTCGGGCTTTCGGTAGTATATTCATACGATAAGTATTCAAAAAAAGACTATTTTAAAGCATGGAAATATTTTAAAGTAGCCGATGAAAAACAGGCTCAATTTACCGATGATGATAAGGAAATATTGAACTTGTATTTTACAAAAGTGGATAAAAAACGCCGCAACCGCCCATTAAACAAAAATATGGAGTGGGCAAGAAACATAGTTGAGGATAAACTTATTAAGTTTGTTCGCGAAGAGAATAACTTGGAATATGCCAATAAGTTTTTAAAAGAATTCCCCAATTCAAAGTATAATGGCAATGTGGTGCATATTCGTAATTATATTGAATACAGAACTGCCGAAAAAACAAATACAGTTCAGGCATTCAACCAGTTTTTGAAAAAATACCCCGATGCTGCACAAATAAAAATTGCCAAACAAAAGCGTAATGCCATAGCATACAATAATGCACTCACAAAAAACAGCCTGTCGGCATTAAAAGCCTTTGTAACCGAATACCCCAATGCAATACAAGTTGAAGATGCCAAAAAACTTATGGGGGTTTTTGCTTTTAATGAAGCTGCCAAAACGCGTAATATCGAAATTATTGAACAATTTATGCGTGATTACCCAAACTCAACCAAAATGCCCGAGGCAAAAATACTTCAAAAACAACTCCTTTTTGAGTGGGCAAAAAGCGTAAACACAATTGAAGCCTACAATAAATTTGTGGCACTATACCCCGAGGGCGAACTGTATATCGATATATTTAACTTAAAAGCTACGGCATTGGGGCAAAAAGTATTAATGGACTTCCCAATGGAGAACTATCTTTTTATTAAAGGCTTCGATAACCAAAACATGAACGACTTTGGCGGCGATTTGATTGTTCGCCCAAATGGCGAGATATTGGTAATTGCCAACACAAAAAAATCGGCTGACGATATGAATGATGCATGGCTGCTCGGATTAAATGCCGAAGGCAAAATGCTATGGAACAGGATTATAGGAAACGAATTTGACGATCAGGTAAATAAAGTTGTGATTACCCCTCAAAACGAAATATTTGTTGCCGGAATTACAAATGCTATTATTGACAGCATACCCGGACAGGCTTGGCTATTTAAACTGGCTGCCGACGGGAAAAATATTTACAACCGCAAGCTCGATGGGAGAGAGGTTAAAGGGCTATCGGTTTACCCCGACGGCAAAGCAGTGGTTTGTGGCGATTCATACAATAAAAAAGATTCGGTTATTGAGCCATTCTTGATTCGTGTAAACGAAAACGGGCGAAAACTTTGGAGTCGAAGCTATTCGCAAGGCGGAATAATTTACAATGTAGCCTTAGATAATAACAATTTAGCCTATGTTGCCAACGAATCGTGGTATTTTGCCATTGACAAATCGGGATACCTTAAATGGGATAAAATTGTTGCCCCCGAAATAAAAATTACCGCCGTTAACGTTGCAACAAACGGAAATATAGTATTTGCCGGACTAAAAGGCACGCAGGGTTATGCCGTGTGCTGCAACGCGCAAGGCAACCAGCTTTGGGAAACCACATTCGATTCAAAAAACCTGTATCAGGTTGAATCAATTACACCGCTAACCGACAATACTGTGCTTTGTGCAGGCACATCGGCCGACGATAAGGTTGTTATAATTAAAATTGACGCATCGGGCAACGCAAGCCCCGCAAAAGTATTTACATTAGCCGGAGGACTAATATTAAATGGTATTGCACCATCAGAGGGCACCACAGCAATTGTAAGCGCAACACGCTTAAGCCCAAAACAAGATTTATTGATATTTAAACTCAGTTTCTAATTTTTATACTATTCTATATCGGATAGAATTACATATTGGATTATAATTTATTAAAAAAACAGGTTGCAGTTTTTATATTGTAACCTGTTTTTTTATAACGTAAATAAATATGCGGTAAAAATTTCAAATCTAATAGTTA
>CAYQPP010000307.1:0-4382 GCA_964419235.1 uncultured Bacteroidales bacterium | reverse complement strand
AAATAGGAGTGTGCTTTGGTTTTCAATTTTTTGAAAAAGTGCCGATTGAAAAACACGATTTGCCTATGGATTTGGTTGTTAAAGCATAAAAACAGAAAGGAGGGCAAAACGCCCTCCTTTTTAATGTAATTATATAAAGTCTTACCTAATTAATTTATACCTTTTTCAAGCAATTCCGAACTGCCTGATTTTTGGTTTGTATTTCAAAGGTTTGATTATTTTTTCATAAGCTCTATAAAGCGTTCCTTTTCTGAAATATCAGAATTCAAAATATTAATATTACCATTTTTTAACTGTTTTGTTGCTGACCATGCTCCCATTGGAGTGCCATTTGAACTCCAATTGCCGCTCATATAATCATTGTCTGCATTTAAAGTGCCTGGGAAAGTACATTTATAGGTATCAAGCATCCATGCAATAGTTACAGAATTGCCGTTTGTTGAACTGCTTGGCAGCAGATTGGTATGGCCTGAACCATCAGAAAACTCAAAGCTGCCAGATAGGTCATCACCGTCTTGTTCTAAAACTAATATTCCATTATATCTTGTATCGTTTATATATAAGGTTTTATTCCATGTGCCTGATAAATTAGATGAAATTGTGATTTTTTTTGTAATCTGGTCTTTGAGTTTTTTGTTTGTAACAATCAGTGTTACATCGTAATCGCCCGCTTCGCTATAATCATGTTTTGGGTTTTTGGACATAGAAGTATCATCATCGCCAAAATCCCACAAATAGCTTAGCCCGTCGGTAGAGCAGTTTGTAAAAGTAATGTCATCGCCGGGTTTAATATCATTTGACGGGAAATAGCTAAAGCATGCTACGGGTTGTGCCTCTTCATCTCTTTCGCAGCTTGTAAATAACAATGCGAATAAAACTGCAATTAATAACTTGTTGATAAATGGTGTTCTTTTCATAATGGTAATTGTTAGTTGGAAAAAAGATTTAATTTTTACTTAAAAGGTTGATAGTGAGGGTTCGATATGTTATTCAATCAGTCGAGCCCTCACTTTATTGTGTTTATCTATTTAATACTATATTTTTTCTAATAATTCAATCCTGCCTGAGCTTTTGGTGCGTGGAGTATTATTATGTTGTTTGTCATTTGCAGCTTTAAAGGCAGCTTTTGAACCATCCATAATAAAAATCCCTACTTTGTCAATGTCAACCTTAGTATCTTTATCAAATGTAAATCCAAAATAGTTGCCAAATACACTATAGTCGTGTGAATAGAGAAATTCTTTATTTAAAAAAAAGTAAAACATATTTTCATATCTTCTAACAGTTAATAAATTCCAATTTTCGATATTACCGTTTGAAGCAAAAACCCAGCTAGGAGTCCATGCTTCATCGGTATCTCCAATTCCATAATAACCATTCTTAAATTTAAAAAAGTCATATTTGGGTTCGTTATATTTTCTTCCAAAAACTACTCCTGAACCATTATGATTGTTATCTTCGGTATTTCGGATTTTAACTTCGTAGTCATAATTTTCGGAAGATGGGAGTTGTATAGCAGTAGTAGTAATATAATATCCATAATGATCTTCTGAGTCATTATTGTCTATCATTGTATAGTATCCTCCTTCAATTTTTAATTCATAATCATCACCAGAACCTTCATACCAATCTCCGCTTTCTGTAAAGTCATTATAATAGTGCGTAGTCCAATTAACACCATTTAATTCATAAACGGTTGGATCAATTGCAGAGCCACCATCTTGTATTATTAATTGGTGTGTTACCTCATCGTAGTCGTCGCCAGACCATGCTTTTAGTGTTACATTGAAAGTGCCTACGGCAGTAAAATAAAAAACAGGGGTTTCAAGTTCACTATCAACGGTACCATCACTATTAAAATCCCACTCGTATCTGTCGGCTCCCTCTGAGCAGTTAGAGAATGTTACATTCTCGTTTAATTGAGCCGGGTTAGGCGACATAGTAAAGCATGCTTCTACATCAGTAGTGCCGCCATCTTCTATTATTAATTGGTGCATTACCTCATCGTAGTCGTCTCCATGCCAAGCTTTTAGCGTTACATTGAAAGTTTTTACAGCAGTAAAATAAAAAACAGGGTTTTTAAGTTCACTGTCAATAGTACCATTACTATTAAAATCCCACTCGTATCTGTCGGCACCTTCTGAGCAGTTGGAGAATGTAACATTCTCATTTAATTGTGCAGGGTTAGGCGACATGGTAAAGCATGCTTCAATGCCAGATTCCACAACAACTTTATGCACAACCTCGTCTTTAAGGTTTTTTTCGTTTGAAACAATTAATGTTACATCGTATTCTCCTCCCTCATCAAAGGTATGTTTAGGGTTTTCACCCATTGATGTGCCGTCATCACCAAAGTCCCATTCGTAACTATTTGCATCTGTTGAACAGTTTGTAAAGGAAACTTCATCACCGGCTTTTATGTTTGACATAGGGGCAAAGCTAAAACAAGCTGTTGGTTGTACAGCTTCCTCTCTTGTTTCGCATCCCGTATTAAGCAATAAAATTGTAATAAAAATTGAAAGAAAAAGTTTAATTCTTTTCATAACAGAGTATTTTAGTTAGGTTAAATAATGGTATAAATTTAAAAAAAATAAAATTAATAGCCAAAGTCTTTAAAAACACAATGCTTTGGAGCAAAAGCACGCTCGAAGGTTACTTACTGCTGGCACTAAAAACAGGGTAAGTCCATCGAAACTTCTGCAAGGTAATTAAGAATTGTAACACATGTATAGAATTAACAGGTTTTTCTTTACAAAAATGCTGCAAGATTATAATCTTGTATATCAAATAATTAAAATAGGCTTGTTAGGTCTTTAAAAATTTATTATAATTAAAAATGTTTATTTTTTTAGTAAATTTGTTAATTGAATTAATTAAACTCAGTAGTTATGAATAGAAATTATAACACCTTTTTTTTATGGAGTGCTTTAGTTTTATGTTTAGTTTTCAGCAGTACTCAAGTTTATAGCCAGTTTGAACAAAAGCTAACGGTTAACATGTCGGGTTCGTTTGTGTACCCTGATATGTTGGAGGAGTTTACCAGCTATGGTAACGGATTGGGATTAGATGGCGGGTTGCAGTTTAACATCAACAGAACCGTCTCTTTTTATGGGTCGGCACGCTTTTATTATATGTTTGGTTTATCGGATTATTCCGATGCCTATTATAGCAATATTGCATTTGGCGGGGGGCTAAAGTTGAATATATTGCCCACTAAAAAAATAAACCCTTATGCTTTTGCAGAAGCTAACCTAAATTTTATTTGGCTTGATGAGTATAATTATGAAACAAGCTATTATAATGATGAGTTTGGAACTTCAATTGGGGGATTAGGAGGTTTAGGTATTGATTTTAAGCTGAATGATAATATAGCCCTTTTTATACAGTCGGGGGCATATTTTACCTTTTGGGATAAACGCATAAATTTATATTCGCAAGCCGGATTACGAATTAATATGATTAAGAGTAAAACAATATAATTTAGTGTCAGCAAGAGAACTATAGAAAATTGATAATTTTCGTACTGGCTTTAATTATAACGTATATATATTAATTTAGTGTCGAATACAACTGATATTATAAAAACAGTTAACTTATATATAATATTTTAAGCGTAGGTGCATTGCTCAATATTTTGTAATTTGTTATAATAAAATCTATTACCATGAAAAAGTTAGTATCAATTATCGGTTTATTGTTGGTTGCCTATTTGGCTACGGGACAAATTGCCCCCGAAAAGGTTTTAACAGCAAAAAAACATCAGGTTTATTGTTTAGCTTATAGCAACGATGGAAAATATATAGCATCGGGTGGTAATGATGGAGTTATTATTGTTTATAAAACAGGAGCGTATAACGAGATTGCCCGTTTTGAGGGGTTAAAGGATGTTCCTCTTGCGGTGTGTTTTTCGCACGACAACAAAAAAATTGCTGCTGCAGGAAAAGACAGGAAAATTACTATTTGGAATATGGAAACAAAAAAGCTTTTGTTTCAAATAAAAGGGCATAAAGATGCTATCAGAGATTTGGAATTCAGCCCTGACGACAAGCTAATAGCATCGGCAAGTTACGATAAAACAATTAAGTTATGGAATGTCAATACGGGTACGCTTAAGAGTACTTTAACAGGACATACAAAACAGGTTATATCAATATCATTTTCTCCTAATGGAGATAAACTGATTTCGGGTAGTGGCGATAAAACCGTAAAAATATGGGATGTTGAAAAGGCGAGCATTTTTTTAAGCATCCCTGCACATTCGGGTTGGGTAAGGAGCGTTGTTTATAGTCCTGACGGTAGTTTAATTGCGAGTGCCGGCGATGACAGGCAGATTCATTTATGGGATGCTTTTAGCGGAAAGTTGCTTAACACGTTTTTGGGGC
>CAYQPP010000306.1:0-4398 GCA_964419235.1 uncultured Bacteroidales bacterium | reverse complement strand
TTACATGTTGAGAGAATGAAAAACTACTGTAGAATTCAATTTAGATTTTTAAGTAGTATTGTATAAAGGCTATAAAGTCTGAGGAGATTAAGGTATTTCTTTCATATCACCACAATGAATTGTGGTGATATTCTCATTGTTTTAATATCTACCCATTAAATTGGTAGTAGAACCTTACTTTTAAGTAGTTTAAAAGCTTTCAAACTCCTCATCGGTTTTTTCGGGCATAATAATATTTACACCTTTTGGGGTAGGTGGTGGCGTAATTTTTACGGGTTTTTGTTTAGGCTTAGGAGTCTCTTTTTTAACAGCAACTGTTTTTTTAATTGGTGCTTTTGGGGCAGTCTCCTTTTTTACGGTACTAATTTTCTCTTTTTTAGGTACGCTTGCATTTTTAACCGTATGCTCTTTAGGTTTGTTTATAATCTCTTTTGGAGCAACGCTTTTATCGGCTTTTTTTGCCTTTATTTCATCCTCTTTAAATTTAAAAAACGACAAGTGCTGGGCAAGACTTTCCGATTGTCCGGCTAACTCTTCGGCATTTGTGGCAAACTCTTCGCTTGCAGCAGCATTTTGTTGTGTAATATTATTTAATTGCTGAATGGCGTTGTTTACTTGGTCTATACCGCTTGCTTGCTCGTTGCTTGCTGCCACAATCTCTTGCACTAAACTTACGGTTTTATCAATATTTGGCAAAGTTTCGTTCATTTTGGTCTCAGAACCTTCTGAAAGGACATAACCACGCTCGGCAAGTGCAACAATTTCATCGGCTGCATTTTTGCTGTGCTCGGCAAGTTTGCGGATTTCAGCAGCTACCACGGCAAAACCTTTACCATGTTCGCCGGCTCTTGCTGCCTCAACCGCAGCATTTAATGCCAAAATATTTGTTTGGAATGCAATATCGTTTATTACCTTTATTTTTTCGGCAATAATTTTATTTGCTTCTAATAATTCGCCCGAGCTTTTGCTCACTTCGGTTACCCCCGAAGCTGCTATTTTCGAAATATCTTCGGTTTGGTGAGCGTTGTCGGCATTGTTTCTAATATTTGCTGCAATTTGCTCAATGGTAGCCGAAACCTCCTCAATTGATGATGCTTGCTCATTAGCTCCTTGTGCCATTTGTTGCGATCCATTACTGAGTTGGGCACTTGCAGAATTTATTAATTTTGTTGCTTGCTCAAATTCCAATATTACTTTTGAAAGATTTTTTAAAGTGGTTTTTGAAGCTTGCGATAAATCACCTATTTCATTATTATAATTAATTAATTCATCATCTATAATTTGATTTAAATCCCCCTCTCCCATTTTTTTTATTTTTTCAATAATTGATAATAGAGGCTTACGTACAACTAAATTGTTATAATAATATGCTGCAATTAATAAAGATAAAGCTAATGGAAAACCCCAAAATATATGTTGTATTCCCATTGTACCAATAAGATAACTTAAAAAAACTATAAAAAGAAAAGCTATGGCTAATGTCATAGTAATTAAAATAAGTATCGACCTTTTATAAATAGCTTTAATAACAAAATAAGTTAATGGGATACTCCCTAATATTACTAGTGCAAAAATTACCAAATCGTTCATAATAAATATTTGTTAAATATTAAATAATTGAAATATAAAAATACACAATTAAAAGGGTATTATGTTCATTTTATTTACACAAAAAAAGAAAAAAATAAAGAAAATTCTTAAAGTTGACTATCTCCATGGCAGCCAAGGAGTATTACACCAACTTTATTTCAGCCCAAAATCTGAAAATCGAATTCTCATTATTTTACCCACCTATCAACCGGCAATCGCCGGTTGATATCTCCCCTAATTTTTAGAGGAGAATATATGGAACCCCTCGAGGTATTCTTTTTATTAAATTATTTGATGATTTTGCTTCTCATTCAATAAAACCTATATTTCAAACTCTAATTATATGCTCAATAATTAATGTATTATATTGGTAATAATAAAAATGTATGCTAATTTGTGAGCTTTAAAAACAATAATTTGCTAAATTCTTAAATTATTGATATATAATATATTATAAGTTAATTAATAATTTTATAGGTTACCTATTTAGTTCTCAAAGTCTTGATTGGATGATTTATATTTGGTATAGGCAGGTCAAAAATTCAATAAACAACATTCAACAAACAATAATAAAGTAAACAACAAAAATATTTAGAACAATGGCGTATTAATTATATCACTTGATTATTAAGTAGTTATGTAATTATGGAAAATGCTATTTATTAAAAATGATACTAATAAATACAGTTTAATGTTGAAAATTGTATATTGAGTATTGAATGTTTGTCATTTTTGTAAGTTGAGATGTGATTTAAATGGGTAACCCTATAATTTTATATTGCTGATAAATAAGATTTGACAGGTTTAAAAACTTTATAGGACTATGAATTTAACGTATTGTTAAAATAATAAACTGATAAATAAATTAATAAAAAAATAAAATTATGTTTAAAAAAGAAGTTTATATAAATCGTAGAACCGAACTGAAAAAGCTGATGAATAAAGGTATTGCCCTGTTTCTCGGTAATGTTGATTCACCAATGAACTATCCTGACAATATTTTTCACTTCCGCCAAGACAGTTCATTCTTATACTTTTTTGGTATTGAGCACCCGGGCATGGCGGCAATTATTGATTTTGAAACCGGCGATGAAATAATTTACGGAGACGATGTTGATATTGAGGATATTATTTGGATGGGCGTGCAGCCTTCGATAAAGGAGAAGGCAGAAAAGGTGGGTATAAACAAAACCGCCCCGTTTAATAAACTTGCTGATGCAATAAATTTGGCAGTTTCGTCAAATAAGCGTCCAATACACTATTTGCCACCTTACCGCGGCGAAAGCAAAATTATTTTAGGCGATCTGCTCGGTATTCACCCCTCAAGGGTTAATGATTATCGCTCGCTTGAGCTTGTAAAAGCTGTTATAAAATTGCGCTCGATTAAAGATAAGTATGAAATTGCCGAAATTGAAAAAGCTTGTGCAGTTGGTTATGAAATGCATGTAACAGCTATGAAAATGGCGGTTGAAGGCGAATTAGAACAAAAAATTTCCGGTATAGTTGAGGCCATCCCGTTAAAATATGGTGGGCACTACTCGTTTCCGGTAATACTTTCGCAAGATGGGCAAACACTACATAACCATAGCCATGACGGCACACTAAAACAAGGCAGGTTGATGCTTACCGATGCAGGTGCCGAAACAGCTATGCGGTACGCTTCGGATTTTACAAGGACAGTGCCTGTAAACGGCACATTTACGCAAAAACAAAAAGAGATTTACCAAATTGTTTTAGACGCCAACAATGCGGCAATGGCAATTACAAAACCCGGAATTACATACCAGCAGGTACATTTACATGCGGCCAAGGTTATTGCACAAGGGCTTAAAGATTTGGGGCTTATGAAAGGCGATGTTGATGCTGCGGTAAAAGCAGGGGCACATGCAATGTTTTTCCCTCACGGGCTTGGGCATATGATGGGGCTCGATGTTCATGATATGGAAGACTTAGGGCAAATATATGTGGGATACGATGATGTTACCCGCCCTATTGACCAGTTTGGAACTGCCTATTTACGCTTAGGGCGCAAGCTTGAACCCGGTTTTGTTATTACCAATGAACCCGGTATCTACTTTATTCCTGCATTGATTGATAAATGGCAGAGCGAAAAAATAAACAACGATTTTATAAATTTTGATAAAGTAAATCAATATCGCGATTTTGGCGGCATCCGTTTAGAAGACGATATATTAATTACCGATAAAAGCTGCCGTTTATTGGGCGACCGTATTCCTATTACTATTGACGAAATAAAAAATACAGTAGGAAAGTAAAACCCACACTTGTGGGTTTTATCCGTATGCCAAAGTTGTTTATACAAAATAAATTGTACTTTTATATTGTCGAGTTGAGTTAATTCCAACTGGATACTCGTGTCCCGAAATAAATTAAAATTTATTTCGGGATTCTATTTTATATCTATCCCAAATCCGCAAAGCTTGTCCCATTTTTTCGGGGTTACGGTATGAATTGTTAATTTAAAGATATTTAGGCAAATTGAAATTTTTGTTGTGAATTGCTTTATTCATAGTCATAATATATTTAATAGGAATTCATGAACTCGCTATCGCTTGTTTCAGTTTGTATCTTTGAATTGTAGCACAGCGAAAATCATGAACACAAAAAAATCAATTATTATTGTGAATAAATATTGAACACAGTTTGTTTCAAAAAAATCTCCACCCTAAAGGGGTTGTGAATTGCTTTCAGTTTGTATCTTTGAAATATTGAACACAGTAAAAAGTGCCTATAACCTCGGCTCATTGCGGTTGTGAATTGCTTTCAGTTTGTATCTTTGAAATATTG
>CAYQPP010000305.1:0-4441 GCA_964419235.1 uncultured Bacteroidales bacterium | reverse complement strand
TTTAGATATTAGACTTTAGATGTTAGACTTTAGATATTAGACTTTAGATGTTAGATGTTAGACCTTAGATATTAGACATAAGACTTTAGAGATGAAACACAAAGCAATTTAACAATTTAACAATGAAGCAATTTAACAATTTAGCAATTTAACAATTTAACAATTTAACAATGTAGCAATTTAGCAATGTAACAATTTAGCAATTTAGCAATTGAATAATTTAATAATGAACTATCAAGAAAAGGCAGACAACTTATTTAACGAGCAAAAAACCAACTGGCCACTTCTCTCCAAAAACATAGATGGCTTAAAAAACGCACAATTAAAAACCTTCGGGTTTAACGGTTTTAGCATTAATGTGCAATACAACCCTAAGCGGATTACCTCGTCGTCGGCAAAAGTCGATAATAAAACAATTAGCGAACGAAAATGCTTTTTATGCAGTATCAACAGGCCTCACGAACAAAACCAAGTACTTTTTGAAAACAGTTATGAGATACTCTGCAACCCATACCCTATTTTTGACCGCCATTACACAATTGCCGCATTAAAACATACACCACAACAAATTAAAACGTCGTTCAAAAGTTTTTTGCAGATAAGCAAATCATTACCCCAATTGGTAACATTTTATAATGCGCCAAACTGTGGGGCATCGGCACCCGACCACCTGCATTTTCAGGCAGGCAGCCGTGGGTTTGTTCCCATCGAAAACGAAATTGAAAAGCTAAAACCGCTGTACGGAAAAAAAATACCATCAGCAAAAAATATCGAAATAACCTCAATTGATGATTCGTTACGCAGGTTTATTGTCCTCGAATCGGAAAATATTGAAGCTATAAACCGTGTTTTTCAAATAATTTTTGATTACACATCGAACTTAACAGGCAACAACGAGCCAATGCTAAATATTTTGTCGTGGCACAAAAAAAAATGGCGCGTAATTGTTTTTCTTCGCCACAAGCACCGCCCTTGGCAGTATTTTGAGCAGGGCAATAATAATATTTTGCTCAGCCCCGCATCGGTCGATTTTGGCGGAACCCTGATTACACCTTTACAAAAAGATTTCGATAAAATAAACCGCAGCAATATTATTGATATATTTAATCAGGTGTCGATGCAGCCTGCTACATTCAAAAAACTAACACGTTTTATTATAGATGCGATAAACACCCTGTAAAAATGGAATCAACACCCAATATTCACGTAGGCATATTAAAAAACAGGCAGGTTGACTTTAGCCTTGTCGGGAAATTCAATATTTCGGGGTTGTCAATAGATTGCGAAAATAGGTACACGGCCAAAATCAGCAATAACAAAATTGTATTGACAAATAACAGAAACACTATTGAATTTGACGAGGAGGTGTTGCTGACTCCAAGCAGTTTAACAGACAACTATTTTGAATTAAATGAGGTAACCATAGGCATAGGTTTTCATTGGGAGCAAAAAGAGACTCAAAAATTTCAAGGCTCATTAAAATTTTTTAAAAGCGGCAATAAAATACAGGCAATAAACATACTGCCAATCGAAAACTACCTTGTAAGCGTAATTTCATCGGAAATGAGCGCAAACAGTTCATTAAACCTGTTAAAAGCACATGCAATAATTTCGCGGAGCTGGCTGTTGGCACAAATAAAAAAGCGAAACGTGCTTAATAAAAACCAAACAAAATACAACCCTGTTTATAAAACCAAAAATGAATATATACGTTGGTACGACCGCGAAGACCATACCCTTTTTGATGTTTGCGCCGACGACCATTGCCAACGCTACCAAGGGATTACAAAGGCTCAAAAGCAAAATGTAAAAAAAGCCGTGCATGAAACTTTTGGCAAGGTTTTAATGTATGGAAACGGTATTTGCGATGCACGATTCTCAAAATGTTGCGGTGGGGTAACAGAACTATTTGAAAACTGTTGGGAGCCCGAAAAACACCCCTACCTAACCAAAGTGGTTGATAACGCCGAACCCGATAATGGCACTAAATATAACCTTACCAATGAGGCAAATACCGTTGATTTTATCAATAGCGCCCCCAAAGCTTTTTGCAATACAAACAATAAAAATATATTGAAACAGGTATTAAACGACTACGATTTACTGTCAAAAAAATTTTACCGATGGCAAATCGAGTATTCTCAAAAAGAGCTAAACACATTGATTAAAGAGAAATCGGGGATTGACTTTGGCGATATAATAGATTTTATTCCTGTTGAAAGGGGGGAGTCGGGCAGGTTGGTCAAACTTAAGATTATTGGCACAAAAAAAACCTTGACAGTTGGCAAAGAGCTTGAGATAAGGCGTTGGTTAAGCAAATCGCACCTATACAGCTCGGCCATAACAATTAAGCCCTTAAATGTTAAAAACAACATTCCTGAAAAGTTTATAATTAAAGGCGCAGGCTGGGGGCATGGCGTTGGGCTTTGCCAAATTGGGGCTGCGGTTATGGGCGAAAAAGGGTATGGTTACAATGAAATATTAGCACACTATTATAAAAACAGCAAAATAAAAAAGCTCTATTAATGTGAGTCTTGTGAAAGTAAATTTTATTCTTTTTTTCATAAAAGTACTTTTACAGTTTCATAAAATTCGTAAACAAATCTTAAATTAATGAAGAAAAAAAGAGATACATGGCTTTGGTTACCGTCGCTTTACTTTGCCGAGGGGATACCTTATGTGTTGGTAATGACACTTTCGGTAATATTTTACAAACGCATGGGCATATCAAACACCAACATAGCCCTTTACACAAGTTGGCTATACCTGCCTTGGGTAATAAAACCGCTTTGGAGCCCAATAGTTGACATACTAAAAACCAAGCGCTGGTGGATTGTAGTTATGCAACTCTTTATAGGCGTTGGACTGGCAGGAGTAGCTTTTACCATACCCGTACCAAATTTTTTTCAATATACATTGGCATTTTTTTGGTTGTTGGCATTCAGCTCGGCAACACACGATATTGCAGCCGACGGTTTTTATATGTTAGGGCTTTCAAAACACAACCAAACCTATTTTATTGGCATAAGATCGACATTTTACAGGCTTGCAATGCTAACAGGGCAAGGGCTTTTGGTAATACTTGCCGGATATTTCGAATCGCAATCGGGACTGCCGCCCGTTGAGGTTGTTGTACAAACCTCAATGCATCATAAAACCGTAGAATTTAATCCCGATTCGATATTGATAAAATCTGACACAAACAAACCCTACTTTTTTACCGGTGGAGATATTGTTATTGGTATCGAAAATATTAAAAAAGAAAAAGCCGAACAGATACTATCAAAAATTGAAAATTGGAACCTGTCGCATAATTTTTATACCGCCGAACCATTAAACACCGAAAAAGCCGAATCGGATAGCAGGTGGCAAAGCAATATCTCAAAACCATTGGCGCGCGGCTTAAAAAGGGTATTCAATTCGGGTAAACCAAAAACAGAACTGCCAACCACCGGAAATATTAGCTACACATGGTTTTACCTAAGCAAAAAACCCGAAAAAGGCGAAAATGTGATACTAAATTTCAGCCATTTAAAAGGTGATAAAAGCATTGCGCTTGTAAAAAGTTATAGGTTTAAGTTTGATGAAAACAACTGGGACACCCCTGCCTTTGCAGCCTTTCAAACAGATGCCAAGTTAAACAAAGCCACAACGGCATACTTTTCAGGGCTGTCGGGCAATATTCCGTTTGCGTGGTCGCTGGTATTTGGCATAATTGCCGCGCTGTTTTTTGTATTCTTTCTGTACCACCGATTTATCTTGCCAAAACCAAGCATCGATAAACCAAACGTTGAAGCAGGAGAGGGAATTTTTACCCAATTTTTTAAAACATTTGCAAGCTTTTTCAAGAAAAAAGGGATTGGCACAATGCTTACCTTTTTATTGGTGTATAGGCTGGGCGAATCGCAACTTGTTAAATTGGCATCGCCATTTTTATTAGACCCGCACGAAATGCACGGCCTTGGTTTAACTACAGGCGATTTAGGATTGATTTACGGTACAGTTGGGATAATTGCACTGTCGCTCGGAGGTATTATCGGGGGCTTTGCCGCATCGAAACACGGTTTAAAACACTGGCTGTGGTGGATGGTAATAGCAATGAACCTACCAAATATTGTTTATGTTTTTCTTGCCTATACAATGCCGTCGTCGCTATTGGTAGTTGGCGCATCGGTAATTATTGAGCAGTTTGGTTACGGGTTTGGGTTTACCGCCTATATGCTATATATGATTTACATATCGCAAGGCAAGCAACAAACAGCCCACTTTGCCATTACCACAGGCTTTATGGCTTTGGGCATGATGATACCGGGAATGGTAAGCGGTTGGCTACAAGAGATAATCGGCTACCAAAACTTTTTTGTTTGGGTTATGATATGCACAATACCAAGTTTTGCAATTATACCGTTTATAAAAATTGATAAAGAGTTTGGCAGAAAAC
>CAYQPP010000304.1:0-4454 GCA_964419235.1 uncultured Bacteroidales bacterium | reverse complement strand
ATGATTATAATACTTAATAACCAACAGATTACAAATTTATAAACAGATGAAAAATATTAGCAATTACAATTTTAAAGGTAAAAAAGCCATTGTTCGAGTTGACTTTAACGTACCGTTAAACGACAATTTTGAAGTAACCGATAACACGCGTATTATAGGGGCATTGCCCACTATTAAAAAAATTATTGATGATGGCGGCTCGGCGGTTTTAATGTCGCACTTAGGCAGGCCAAAATCGGGTCCCGAAAATAAATTTTCATTAAAACATATACTCCCCGATTTATCAAAACTGCTGGGTATTGATGTTAAATTTGTTGACGATTGCATTGGCGACAAGGTAATTGAGGCAAAAAAAGCCTTGCAGCCGGGCGAAGTGCTTTTATTAGAAAACCTGCGCTTTTATAAAGAGGAGAACAAAGACAAAGACGGCATGCCTGCTTTTGCAAAAAAACTTGCCGAAGGTTGCGATGTTTATGTTAACGATGCTTTTGGCACAGCCCACCGTTCGCATGCATCAACAGCAGTTATTGCCGATTTTTTGCCCGAAAAAATGGCAGGCTTTTTATTAGAGAAAGAGATTAAATTTTTGGGCGATACCGTAGCAAACCCCGAAAAACCTTTTATTGCAATTGTTGGCGGTGCCAAGGTTTCGGGCAAACTTGAGGTTCTGAAATCGTTAATTGAAAAAGTTGACACCGTATTAATTGGTGGCGGCATGGCTTATACTTTTTTAAAGGCGCAAGGCCATAACATCGGCAATTCGTTGGTTGAGGAAGATTTAATTGATACTGCAAAACAGGTTTTGGCCGATGCAAAAGCAAAAGGCGTAAAATTTTTGTTGCCGAGCGACAACCTTGCCGCCGACAATTTTGATAATGCCGCCAATGTTGAGGTTGTAGGGAGCGACATTCCCGACGGGCGCATGGCTTTAGATGTTGGTCCTAAAACAATTAAGGCTTATGCCGATGAAATTGCAAAGGCAAAAACAATTGTTTGGAACGGGCCTATGGGATGCTTTGAGATGCCTAACTTTGCAAAAGGCACTTTTGGTATCTGTAAGGCTGTTGCCGATGCACATGCTGTTTCAATTATTGGAGGAGGCGATTCGGTAGCCGCTGTAAATCAGAGTGGTTTAGCCGATAAAATGAGCCATATATCAACCGGCGGCGGAGCTTCTCTTGAATTTCTTGAAGGAAAAACCCTACCGGGTATTGCAGCCGTAAGCGAATAAACACACTAAAGCAAAAAACAATTTATTATATTTATATCTGAACCTCGCAATTGTTATTGCGGGGTTTTGTATTATTAGTACCTAAATTGAGCGATTCCGAACTTTAAATATCACCAATCATGCAGTACAAAAAGAAAGTTCAAAAATTCTCTATCACCAACAAGGTGGATTCAAATTTTATGAATTCCTTTTTGTACCACAGCATTGGCAATCTTTTTTATTCCAAATCACTCAATTTAGGTAGTAATTGGTGTTTTATTATCAAAGGCGGAGTTTTAGTGCAAGTACTTCTATGTTGCAATCCCAAATAAATATTTGTTGTTTAACATTACGCACAGTTTCTGAATTTTATTTGTATTTTGGTGCATAATTTTTATAAACAGGTATTTCAATATTCTAAAACTTTGGCTGATTCAATAAATACACATTATCTTGAATTGCAAAAAGGTAATCAAAAAGCTTTTAAACAGATTTTTGATTTGCTGTATAATTCGCTGTTTAGCTATGCCATAAGTTTTGTTAATAGGGGTGAAGATGCCGAAGAGCTGGTTCAAGAAGCTTTTTTAATGATTTGGGATAGGCGAAAAATGATTGATGAGAGCTTTAATGTTAAAGCCTATTTGTATAAAAGCATACATAATCAGGCATTAAACCATATTAGGCATTTAAAAGTTGTAAACCAGCATGTTAATGATGAGAGTTATATTTATTATTCAACCATTGAAAAGGCTAAAGAGCCAAATCCTTTTTTAACAAAAGCCCTTAACGAAGCAATTGATAAATTGCCCGAGCGTTCAAAGCTAATTTTTCAAATGAGCCGAATTGATGGTTTACGGCACAAAGAGATAGCTAAAACATTATGTATAAGTGAAAAAACCGTTGAGGTTCAGATAAGAAAAGCCCGACTGGTTTTGCAAAAAAAATTAAAAAGGTTTTATAATGAAATGTAAGGGGATTTTAATTTTGGGTTGTTTTATTAATAAGATTTATAAACCCAAGAATCGGCTCATTATAAAAATAATAGAATCTGTTTAATTATCGTTTATTAATGCTTAAATAAATAGTTTTACAAATATGTTGAGTACAAAAAAAATACATGATACAATAATAGATTATTTAAGCAACCGGCTTAGCAATAATGAAATTGCAGATTTTGAAAAGTGGCTTCATGGTTCAGATGAAAATAGAGAATTGTTTGAAAAAGTCAGCAAGTTTTGGAATAACAATAACATAAAAATTACTGAACAAAAAAACAGAGCTTGGGAAAATTTTTCGATAGCAATAAAAGAGAGAAAAAGAGGATTTTTAATAAGAAATAGTTTTTCAATAGCAGTAGCCGCATCGCTGATTTTATTAATTGCCTCGGGCTGGTTTTTGAAAACTACAACCAGTAAAATGGTTAGTATTGTTACCAATGAAAATACCTTTATATGCGACACCCTCGATAACGGAAGCATTGTTTATTTATATCCATCTTCATCAATTAAAGTAGAAAAGCAGTCGGCCTTTTCAAACGAAATGATTATAAAACTCAATGGAGAGGCTTTTTTTATTGTACCCCCAAATTTGGGCAACAAAGTAAAAATATGTGTTGGCGGTGCTTCAATAAAAGTAACAGGCACAAGTTTTAGGGTATGCGGAAATAATACCCAAGAGGTTTCGGTAATTGTTGAATCGGGACAAGTGATACTTAAAGACAAAAACAAAAAAAATAAACAATTGGTAGTGCAAGCAGGCGAACAGGGCTATTTTTTAAATTCGGATACTAAATTGTGGAAAAAACAGAAAACAGAAAATATATACCTGATTTATCAGCCTGATATAATTAATTAGTGATTTTCGCAATAAAATTTTTATATATGAAAACCTTACTAATAGCAATATTAATTTTTACCTCTTTATTATCTTTTTCGCAAGTTGACGAAGGGTTAAAAAAAATGCAGCTTTATGAAGGTTCTGTATATGTAACTTATGGACACAGGATTACCGAAATTTTTTCAGAGCTTAAATTCAAATTTGGAGTAGGCATTTTTCCAAAAACCAATATTGCCTATTTAAGCTACAAACAACTAATTATATTAATGCAAGATACGGCCAAAAACGAACAATGGGATCAACAACACTACCTCAAATTGCGAAATTATTTGCGAAACAATGCGTTTGGCGGTCGCATTATAATGTATGTTGAACGGTTTGACCAGTTTAAAGCCAACAATAAGCTGTTTTTTATAATTATAAGAGATAAAAACGAAAAGAAACTGCTTGAATACAATTTGCCCTATCGCCGTGCCGATTTTGTAACAACCGATGTTTTTAGCAATTGGGCATATATTGATATCGACATTGAACTCCCCGATGTTTTTTATGTGTATGTAAACAATAAAATGACAGACTACTTATCGGACACCAAATTTTTGGTTGAAAAAAATGTAGCACCACTGCAAATGCCAACAGAAAACCCACAGTAATAAAAAAAGGTTTTCAATTTTTAACCATTATAACAAATTAACATAAGAGAAAGCACGGGAAAGTATTTACGGAGTTTATTGCTTATAAACACTAATTGGCAGCATTAGGTTTATACCGTGTTAATTTTAGTAATTTTATTTTATCCAATTATTATAATTATTTATATTTATTACTTCAAATGAAGAATTGGGATATGCATTTTTCCATTGAGTAGGTATCTTTATTTTTGACTCTTTCCATTTAAACTCATATCCGAATAATGAACCATCTCGTTCTTCTACCCAATCTATTTCTTGCTGTTCATAAGTACGCCAAAAATAATTATTTGATGATATCCTATTATATTCTTGATATTTTAACCGCTCACTTATCATGTAATTTTCCCACAATTGACCAATATCATTCCTAGATTCTATTGTATTGAAATTTGCAATTACAGCATTTCTAATTCCATTATCCAGAAAATACCATCTTGAATTTTTTGTTATTTCTTTTCTTAGATTTCTACTAAATCCCTCTATTTTGTGCAAAATATATACCTTGCTTAATAAATCTAAATATTTTTCTACGGTATTTTTACTTATTGACAACTGCTTACCTAATTCTTGAAGTGAAACTTCTCCTCCTAATTGAAAAGCAATTAAGCGTAACAAATTAAATATTTTCTGAGAATTCTTGATGTTTTCATAAACTAATATGTCTTTTAACAAATATGAACTTACCATCTCATTCAAATAATCTTCCTTATCCTTTC
>CAYQPP010000303.1:0-4455 GCA_964419235.1 uncultured Bacteroidales bacterium | reverse complement strand
CGGTTGGGAGCTGGCATCGGCGGTAAGCAATGCCGGCGGGCTCGGATTAATAGGCGCAGGCAGTATGCACCCCGACACATTATTAGAGCACATAAAAAAAACCAAAATGGTAACCAAAAAACCATTTGGGGTTAACGTGCCGTTGCTTTATCCCGAAACCGAAAAAATAATTGATATAATAATCTCCGAAAAAGTGCCCATTGTTTTCACAAGTGCCGGAAACCCTAAAACATGGACAAAAATTCTTCAAAGCAAAGGGATTGTTGTGGCGCACGTAATTGCCAACACAAAGTTTGCCCTAAAATGCCAGCTTGCCGGTGTTGATGCAATTGTTGCCGAAGGTTTTGAGGCAGGCGGGCACAATGGCCGCGAGGAGACAACCACAATGTGTCTTATTCCGCAAATTAGCAAGGCTGTTGATGTGCCGGTTATCGCTGCCGGCGGAATTGGCTCGGGGCAAGCAATGGCAGCGGCATTTGCATTGGGTGCGCAGGGCGTGCAGATTGGCAGCCTTTTTGCCGCCTCAAAAGAGTCGTCGGCACACGAGGCTTTTAAGCAGCAGATTGTAAATGCCGGAGAGGGTGACACAAAACTTGCATTCAAAAATCTAACACCGGTGCGCCTGCTCAACAATCCGTTTTATCAAAAAGTGCTTAAAAGCGAAGAAAAAGGTGCTTCAACCGATAAATTAAAAGAACTGCTCGGAAAAGGCCGTGCTAAAAGCGGAATGTTTGAAGGCGACATAAACGAAGGCGAGCTTGAGGTTGGACAAGTTTCGGCAATGATTGACAAAATTAAACCTGTTGCCGACATTATCGACGAGCTTGTAAACGGTTATAAAACTGCATTGCAAAAACTTAATGAGAATAACATTGAAAAATAATACTTGATACTATTGTAGCAATTATTAAAACAGCATAAGCCTTAATAACAAGTATATATCCTAACAATTAGTAATAAATTAATATTCATCTGTAAATTATAAACTAACCTCACTATTTAAAAAATGATAAAATTCGATAAATTCACTCTTAACAACGGCCTGCGGGTAATTGTACATCACGACAACACCACGCCCGTTGTTGCTTTTAACCTGCTTTACAATGTTGGTGCTCGCGACGAAAACCCCGACAAAACAGGGTTTGCCCACCTTTTTGAGCATTTAATGTTTGAGGGGTCAAAAAATATACCGCATTACGACACACCCTTGCAAAATGCTGGTGGCGAAAACAATGCGTTTACCAATAATAACTTTACCAATTACTATATAACCATACCAAAAGACAACCTTGAAACAGCTTTTTGGTTAGAGTCGGACAGGATGCTTGAGCTGGCATTTTCGCAGCAAAAGCTCGATATCCAAAAAAAGGTGGTTATTGAAGAGTTTAAGCAGCGGTACTTAAACCAGCCTTACGGCGACTGGAACCTGATTTTGCGCCCGCTTGCTTACAAAAAGCACCCTTACCGATGGTCAACCATAGGCAAAAATATTTCGCATATCGAAAATGCATCATTAAATGAGGTTAAAGAGTTCTTTTTTAAGCATTATGCACCAAACAATGCTATTTTGGTGGTTGCCGGAAATGTTGCCACACCCGAAATAAAAATATTGGCCGAAAAATGGTTTGGCGATATTGCCGCCCGCGATGTTGCCGCTCGTAATATCCCCGAAGAACCAAAACAAGACAAATACCGCTTTACGGAAGTAGAACGCCCTGTACCGTTAAATACAATTTATAGGGCTTACCATATGGTTGGCAGAAAAAACCCCGACTATTACGCCACCGACTTAATATCCGACATACTTTCAAACGGAAAATCGGCAAGGTTTACGCAAAAACTGGTAAAAGAGCAAAAGCTGTTTAGCCAAATCGACGCATATGTTACAGGCGATATCGACCCGGGGCTTTTTATAATTGCCGGAAACCTTAGTAATGGCGTGTCTTTTGAGCAAGGGCAAAATGCCATAAAGGCCGAGCTCGATAAAATTGCAAATGAGCCTATTGACGAACATGAGCTAAAAAAAGTGCAAAACAAAGTTGAGGCTAACCTAATATATTCTGAAATAAATATATTAAACAAAGCTATGAACTTGGCATATTTTGAGTTGTTGGGCAATGCAAACCTAATTAATGTTGAAACAGAAAATTACCAAAAGGTAACACCCGAGCAGATTCAAAAAGTTGCCTCAAACCTTTTTTTAAACAGCAACTGCTCCGAACTATTTTACCATGCAAAAAAATAAGCATCCGCAACACTATAATTTATTAAATTCTCCTCAAAATAAATTTGGGAGATGGCAATACGATGGATTATTATTTACAGTTTGTTCCTCTACACCGGCATGGCCGACAGGTACAAAAGGAAATAATTAAATAACAAACTTAATACGTATTTAAACACATGAAACTTAACAGAACCCAACACCCCGCATACAATAAAATCAAGAATATTGTTTTTCCTGAAATCGAAAAAGTAACACTCGATAACAATATACCTCTCTATATTTTAAACGGCGGCACACAGCCGGTGTTAAAACTCGATGTAATGGTAAATGCGGGGGCACTTTTTTCTGCAAAAAAACTAATTGCACCTTTAACCGGACTATTGCTAAACGAGGGCACAAAAAGCAAAACAGCGCACCAGATAGCCGAGGTTTTCGATTTTTACGGAGCCTATTTTCAGCCTCTTGTCGAGAAGGATATGGCTTATTGCGGACTAATATCGTTAAGCAAGCATCTTGAAAAAACCTTGCCTCTTTTTAACGAAGTGGTTAATGATAGTATTTTTCCCGAAAAGGAGGTTGAGCTGATGCTAAAAAGGCGTAAACAGAATTTTTTGATAGAGAGTAAAAAAACATCGTTTGTTGCAAAAGAGCTTTTTAATAAACAACTGTTTGGCGCTAAGCACCCTTACGGGATAACAACAGAGGTAAACGATTATTCAAGCACCACCGCCAACGAATTGTTTGATTTTTACAAAAAACATTACCATGCCGGAAATTATCAAATTATTTTATCGGGCAAGGTAACCCAAAACGAAATAGCATTATTAAACAGGCATTTAGGGCAAACACCGCAAAAACCAAAAGCCGATTTGCCAATTATTAAGCCAAACCCTGTAATTGGCGGTGCTCCCGTAGTATCAATAAAAGACGATGCCGTGCAATCGAGCATCAGGTTAGGATTGTTAACAATTAACAAAAGCCATAACGACTATTTGGGGTTAAAAATACTGATAACCATTTTTGGCGGCTATTTTGGCTCAAGGCTGATGAAAAATATACGCGAGGATAAAGGCTACACTTACGGTATTCACTCAATGCTGGTGTCGCTTTTTAATAGCGGGTATATCGGAATTGCTGCCGATGTTAAAACACAGCATACCAATGAGGCTATCGCCGAAATTAAAAAAGAGATGGTAAAACTTAGAGAGGATAAAATATCGTTTGGCGAATTAAATCTGGTACAAAACTACATGATGGGCGAAATGCTGCAAATGTTCGACGGCCCATTTGCCACATCCGACTCTTTTAAAGCTGTTTTGCAATACAATATGGGATTTGAATATTTTGAAAAAATGAAACAGGAAATTTTAAGCATAACACCTGAAAAAATACAGAACTTGGCCGTAAAATACTTTAATACCGACAAACTTATTACCGTAGTAGCAGGCAAATTTGAATAAATAAAGATTGAGGTTGAGGCTGAGGTTAAGGTTAAGATTGAGGTTAAGGTTTTTCTCTGCGACCCCCTGCGCTCTCTGCGGTTTGTTTTTTAATTAGTGTTAATTCGTGTAATCAGTGGGCAGTATTTTTGTGGAAGAATTGAGGCTGAGGTTAAGATTGAGGTTTTTCTCTGCGACCCCCTGTGCTCTCTGCGGTTAAGTTTTAAAAAGTAATTAGTGTTAATTCGTGCAATTAGTGGGCAGTATTTTGTGGAAGATTTGAGGCTGAAGTTAAGGCTGAGATTGAGGCTGAGATTGAGGCTGAGATTGAGGTTGAGGTTAAGGTTAAGATTGAGTTTTTTCTCTGCGCCCTCCGCGTTCTCTGCGGTTTTTCTTTAATTAGCGTTAATTAGTGCAATCAGTGGGCAGTATTTTGTGGAAGATTTGAGGTTAAGGTTAAGATTGAGTTTTTTCTCTGCGACCCCCTGTGCTCTCTGCGGTTTTTCTTTAATTCGTGGACTGTTTTTAGTGTCGGTGTGAATTTGTTAATTATTTGAATATAAGATAATAATACTATTGCTTTTTGTAAAAACACTCACGCCGACACTTTTAGTAGTGCATTCTCTGCGACTCCCTGCGTTCTCTGCGGTTAAGTTTTAAAAAGTAATTAGTGTTAATTCGTGCAATCAGTGGGCAGTATTTTTGTGGAAGAATTGAGGCTGAGGTTAAGGTTGAGATTGAGGTTTTTCTCTGCGCCCTCCGCGTTCTCTGCGGTTGTTTTTTAATTCG
>CAYQPP010000302.1:0-4456 GCA_964419235.1 uncultured Bacteroidales bacterium | reverse complement strand
TTTGCCAATCCTGCTTTCTATTTTCATTTTTTTTGTATTTAAACCATTAAACCATCCGCTAAAGCGAGACAAGTTTAAGGCATTGAGAAAAATTAAGTTTTATCTGTTTTTATTAAACTATTAAGGCATTGAGAAAATTAAGACATTTAAAACCATCCGCTAAAGCGAGACAAGTTCCGCTAAAGCGAGACAAGTTCCGCTAAAGTGGGACAGGTTTAATGGTTTATTGATATAATTAAGGTTTAAGAATTTGCTTTGTCTATCTTAAACCGTAAATAAAAATCAATAACCTCAATAATTTATTTTTTGTCCCAGCCCTCAGGGTCTTCTCTCCACTTTTTTAATTGCTCAATATCATTTTTGCCGATATAGCCGCTTGCAAAGGCACTATCAATAAGTGTTTCGTAATTTGTTAAGGTTTCCCATTGGCAGTTGGCATTTTCAAAATTACCGGCGGCTATTTTAAAGCCATATGTAAAAATAGCAAAAAGTCCCAGTACTTCAGCTCCGGCTTTGCGCAAAGCTTCAACCGCTTTAATACTGCTGCCACCTGTCGAAATCAAATCTTCGATAACAACTACTGTCTGCCCATTTTCGAGATGTCCCTCGACCAAATTTTCTAACCCATGTTTTTTTGCCCCTGAACGCACATAAATAAAAGGCTTGTTTAATGCTTCGGCAACCAAAACCCCTTGGGCAATTGCCCCTGTGGCTACGCCGGCAATTACATCGACATTTGGATATTTTTGCTTGATAATTTCGGCAAAAGCATCGCAGACAAAGTTGCGCACCTTTGGAAACGACAGGGTTTTTCTGTTGTCGCAATAAATAGGCGATTTTATTCCCGAAGCCCAAGTAAACGGATTTGCCGGAGACAGTTTTATTGCTTTAATTTGTAATAAATCGTTAGCAACATTTTTTGAAATTTCATTATAATTCGTCATGCCACAAAAGTATAAAGTTTTTTTCAACAACAATAAGCTCTTTATTGCAAAAAAGCATTTATCTGAAATCAATTTCAGCAAAGTTTTTATAAATCCTACCCAATTTGAGCTTAAAGGTATTGTTACTGTTCTTTTTGAGGAAAAAACCTTGGGCAGTTTCCTAATAGTTGCCGATGATTTAAAAAAAACATGGAAGGAATTTTGTTTGCTGTTTGAGATTAGAAAAGCTGCGGGCGGGGTGGTTATTAACGGCAAAAACGAAAAGCTTTTTATAAAACGCAACGGTTTTTGGGATTTGCCAAAAGGGCATGTTGAGAAGAATGAAAAAAACAGGGATGCCGCTATTCGTGAGGTAATGGAAGAGTGCGGGATTGAGAAGCCTGTGATTATAAAAAAACTGGTAAAAACTTATCACACTTACGTTTTGAAAAAGCGCATAGTGCTGAAGCCCACAAAGTGGTATTTAATGTCGTATTCGGGGGGTAAAAAAACAAAACCTCAAAAAAAAGAGGGCATAACAAAAGTGGTTTGGGCAAATAAGAGTGAAGAAACCGAAATGGTTAAAAACTCGTTTGCATCAATTGTTGAGGTTGTAAACAGAGCTAATGCCGTTTCTTCTTCTGAGCTTGGAGCATCTTAAAAAAATGCCACTCAAAATTTTCGCCGGGCGATACCGCAGGCGACATACCTAATTTTCCGTCAGGATTAATTAAATAATATGCGGGGTATGCCCTTACCTTATAATCATCAACAATGGTTTTTTGGGTACGGTAGCTCAAAAGCATCCAGTTATATCCCTTCTCTTTAAATAAATCGGTGGCTTTTTTAAAATCATCGTCAATGCAAACCGAAACAATCCTAAAATCGTTTTTATGCTTCTCGTAAAGTTTTTTCAACAGCTCAAAATCTTGCTGGCAAGCAAAGCTCTCAACCGAAATAAAATTCAGATATACATAATTTGCCAAATAATCGCTGCTTGACCTAAACACGCCGTTGGCATCGCGGAGCTCAAATTTTGGAGCGGGGAAACCGCTTTTTGCCTGCAAAACTTTTTTTTGTATATTTTCGGCAATAGCCTTATGGTAAGGTACTTTTGTTGTTAATGCAACAGAGTCGAGCGTGATGAGCATGCTTGGCGTAGGAAAGGTTTTTTGGTAAAAGGCATCGTATAATCCTTTAAGCAGAACAAGCTCTTGAAGCGTGTCGTTTAGCAAAACCATATTGTTTGAAAAGGTCTGTTTTATGTATTGCGGACTTTTGGCAAAAGCTATGTCGGAATAGAGCCGTTCACCTTCGCTTGTGTTCATATATAGAGCCAAATAATTGGTAAACAGCTGATTAAATAAATCCATATATGCAGGATTTTGGTACAAAAAAGGCTTGTCATGAAAATACTCGCGAATAACATACCTTGGGTCGCGCATGTAGCTGCTATATTTCAGCCATGCATATTTATAATTCCGATAATCGTAAAAAAAAGTATTTGGGTTTGAATTAAATTTATCCTCAATTGATTGAATTGCCGAATCGACATTTGCCGTGTGCGGGTTTTTAAAAATGTAATAATAGTTATTTTCAACATACTTATAATATAGTTCGTTAAAACCTGCTATTTGGTAATTTAGGTTTGTTGAGTCAACATTTTTTATTCCGAGGTATGTTTCAACCGGCTTAAAAAAAGGGTTTAGCACATCGGCTTTTGTAATTGGCTGGTATGGCGGCAGAATAATATTGTATGTTTTATTTGGTTCGGTAAATAAAATTGCATTATAAATGCCCAAGGGTACGCTAATCAATAAAGTCTCGGTTTGTTTGTAGCTTAGCTTAAAACTGCCTTGTTTGTTTACGGTATCGGTTGCAAGCAGTTCGTGCTTTTTTGTAATATAATCGGCAAATTTATATACTTTAATAATTTGCCCTGCGTATTCGGCATTAGTGCCTTGAATGGTTGTAGGCAGGGTATCGGCTTTTCCCATAAGGGAAAACAGTATAATTGCGGATAGTAGAATGGTTTTTTTATACATAAAGGCTACTGCTTTGATTTTCTTTTTTGTAAAAGGTTGTAAATGTCGGCATTGTCGGGCAAAAACTGGCTTACATCGCCTCCATACCTTAGTATGTCGCGTACAATTGTGCTGTTAACGGGCGTTAATTCGGGTGTAGTTAAAAGAAATACCGACTCAACGTCAGGCAGCATCGATTTATTCATTTGTGCAACTGCCCGTTCATATTCAAAGTCAGACGATGTCCTAATTCCCCGCAGCATAAAGTTGGCACCAACTTTTTTGCAATAATCGACAGTTAAGCCCTCATAAGCTTCAATTACAATTTTAGGGTTGTTTTTAAATACATTGTTTATTAGCTCAATGCGCTCGTCGATAGATAAAAACCCCATTTTTGTTATATTTATGCCTATGGCAATAAATATTTTGTCGAACAGGGGCAATGCCCTAACAACAACCGATTCGTGCCCTTTTGTAAAGGGGTCGAATGACCCTGCAAATACCGCAATTTTCATTTTATAGAATTTTTACAATTTTGATAACCCAAAATCAAGCTTCGTTAAATTGGGGTAAATATTAAAAAACAAATTTAATAATTAACCTGATTAATTCACAAACTTTGTTGTTTGGTTGACAGTTGTTAACCCGAAAAATTCGGGATTTATTTATTGAGAAACATTAGTTCTTTGCTTATCAACGTGTTGGCTCTTGTTTATAAAAAATTTAATACTCCAAAAATGAGAGTAAAATATTTTGCAAAATATAATATAACTATTTAAATGCCAACACTTACAGCAAATAGTTAACATTTTCTTATGAATAATGTAGGTTAATTATTAGCAGGTTAAAACACAATATGGTTTATGCCTTTTTTAAAATCTGTTTTTAAAACGGTATTAAGTATTTTTTCGTAATGTGCATTGTTGTTTAAAAAGTCTAATTCGGATGTTTCAACAATAACTATCGGAAACCGTTTTTCGGTTTTAAAATAGTCAAAGTAGCTTTGCCAAATCTGCGTTAAATACTCTTTTGTGATTGATTTTTCGTAACTGCGCCCTCTTTTTTCAATGTTTTTCAGTAATCTGTCGGGTGTTACATGCAGGTAAATATAAATATCGGGTAGGGGCAACTGCTGGTATATTATATCAAACAGCTGTCGGTATAAGTTTAGCTCGTCGTGCTGCAATGTTGAGCGGGCAAATATCAGCGATTTCACAAAATAGTAGTCGGCTATTGTAAATTGCTTAAAAAGGTCGGTTGACGATATTTCGTTATTGAGTTGTTTATACCTTGCTGCCAAAAACGATAGCTCTAACGAAAAACTGTACCTTTCGGGGTTGTTGTAAAATTTTGGCAAGAATGGGTTGTCATGAAACTGCTCTAATATAAGTTTTCCGCCAAATTGGGTTGCTATTTTTCGAGCAAGGGTGGTTTTTCCTGCCCCAATATTGCCTTCAATTATTATATATTTGTGTTGCAAATCCATTATTGCAAATTAAGCAAGTTTAA
>CAYQPP010000301.1:0-4486 GCA_964419235.1 uncultured Bacteroidales bacterium | reverse complement strand
TTTCAAATCTAAAATCGCTATTCTAAAATCACCAATCTCAAATATCTATTCTTCCATAAAACCCACTACTGAGGCACAGAGATCGCAGAGAAAAAACCAACATACTAAATATCTAAATGTTTATTGCTGTTAAATAAGCGTCTTTAATTGCATCCTGAGCATCGCCAACATGGTTTGCATCGCCAATTAAGTGAGTTGGTTTTTTATTTTTCAGCTCATCAAATAAAGGGTTGTAGCTTTTCATCCCTGCCGAAACAACTATTATATCAATATTGTCAAACACTACCTGTTCTCCGTTTTTATCGGCATAAACAGTCCTGCCTTCAATCTTTTTAATATGCGTATGGTTACTAAACACCGTATTGTGCTCATGCAGCATTTTAAGCGATAGTTTTTTTGCTATCATCTCCATGTTTCCGCCAAAATCATCGGTGCGTTTTACAATAACAACACTATTGTTATTGGCAACCAATGAGGTGGCTATATCAATACCTATCAATCCTCCACCGATTATAAGCACCTTTTTGTTTTGGGGCAAATTCCCTTTATTCAATATCTCAGCCCAATAAAAATCTTTTAACCCTTCAATTTGTGGTATATTTGATACCGACCCTGTTGCAATAACAATTTCATCATAGTTTTCAGCCAACTGGTTTTCCGTTGCAGTATTTTTGATGACATTAATATTTGATGCTTTAAGCTCCTCAGTTAAATAAGGAATAAGCCTAACCATTGACTGTTTTTTAGGGGTCATATGGGCATACTTAAATTGTCCGCCCAACTCGCCTTTTTCAAATATGTCAACTTTATGCCCACGCAAATCAAGGACTAATGCTGCTTCCATTCCGGCAAGCCCACCTCCTACTACGGCTATTTTTTTGCTGTTTCCTGATTTGTTAATCTCTGGTTTTGCAATACCTACTGTTGGGTTTACCAAACATTGAAGTCCTTTGCCTGCTTTTACGCCACCCAAACAGCCTTGCGAGCAATCCATACACGGGCGGTATGCACGGTTGATGTTATTAGTTACTATGCCTGCAAAATCGGGGTCGGCAACCAAAGCCCTGCCTATGGCAATATAATCGGCTTTATATTTTATTGACAATATTTCGACATCCTCTTTTGTGTTAACCTGCCCAACAAATATTACAGGCAAATCAATATTTGATTTAATAGTACTTGCCAACTCCCATGTTTTACCTTTTGGCACAAACATATGCTGAAAATACCAAGGCGGAGTACTGCAAATAGTGCCGGCCGAGACATGTATTGCTGCAATACCAATCTGTTTTAATACTTTAGAGAAGGCAACCATTTCATCAATTTTAATACCGTCAGGAATCATCTCGTCGCCGCTAATACGGATAATTACAGGTATTTTTGTTGCATTTTTTACGGCCTTAAGTACATCAACCGATAGTTTTATTCTATTCTCAAAACTACCACCATACACATCGGTGCGGGTGTTTACTTTTTCTGAAATAAATTGAGATATTAAGTACCCATGCCCAAACTGCAGTTCAATAAAATCAAAGCCCGACTTTTCGGCTCTAATTGCGGCATCAACAAATAATTGAATAACGTTGGATATGTCATTTTTATCCATCTGTTTTGGGGTTGGTCCGCCCGCTTCGCACGGTTGTGCCGAAGATGACAAGAAATAGTTGCCCGGTATTTTAGGGTTAGCCATCCGCCCCGGATGGTTCAAATGCGCTATAACCTTTGTGTTATATTTATGGATGGTATCGGTAAGCTGTTTTAACCCCTCTATTTTATTATCGTTATCAATCCCCATTTGTGTTGGGAGCTCCCGCAAACCTGCGTCTAAATATAGCGGTTCGGGTATTATGGCACCCAAATATTTACTCCGCTGTTTATAAAACTCAATATGCCTATCGGTTACTACACCTGTCCCATCGCTATATCCTGTTTTTACAGGAGCCATTATTAAATTGTTTTTTAGCTGTAACATAATACTAAGGTTTAGTTTATTGAGAAAAAATACTATCAACTCTATATTCCTCTTAGTCTTTGCAAAAAAAATGCACTATCACATCAACCTTGAGTGATGCATCTTCAATAATTTTTCAAATTCGCCTCCAAATACAAATATAATGAGAATATTCTCACATTGAAAAATATTCATGCAAAATGTTAACACATATCTACAATTATAAACCCCGCCATGCTTGCTGTTCCATCTCCATAAATTTTGCCTTTTCTTGCTCCGACATTATAATTATTGTGTGGTCAAACCCAAAACCCGCTTGTTTTACAGGCTCGGCAATAGAATTTACCAATGCGCCTTCAATAGGGATGTTGGGGAAAGGAAACGCAAAAGTAACATAAACTGTTTTTTCATCGGCCGTAATTTCCTTAACAATTCCGAGCTCGATTAAAGAAAAATTTATTGCCGGGTGCATTACACCCGATACTGCTTCAGCTAAATCATTTGGTAACCCTTTAATACTCATTTTTACCTCCTTTTTAAAATATTAGTTAATAATTTTTGCATAATTTGTGTAGCCTTACCTTGAAGAAAAATATCGGCAATGCTGTTTGTATAGTTTGATTTATGGGTATTTATCTCGATAATTGTTTTGTTGTTCTTGCTTGCCTCAACCGGAATTATTGATGCGGGCATAATTTCGCCTGTTGTTCCAATAATCAAAAACACATCGGCATTTTTAACCTCGGCAAACGAGTTTGACTGAGCAGGTTCGGGAATAGGTTCGCCAAAAAATACAAAATCGGGTTTTAATAACCCGCCGCAGCTTTTACAAACAGGCGGCAAAGTATTCAAATTGTAATCAACAGCCTTATAAATATTACCGCATTTTACACAAACCAGATTACGCGAATTGCCATGAAATTCATATACATTATTACTACCACCCTGCTGATGCAGCCCGTCAATATTTTGAGTAATTATTGAATGTAACAACCCCATGCCCTCTAATTTACCTAATGCCGTATGTGCGGCATTGGGTTTGGCTTTTCCGAAATAGTCGTAAAATATCTCTTTAATAAGTTTCCACGATTTTTCGGGGTAATCCATAAAGTAATTAATATCGAGAAACTCGGGATTGAACCTGTTCCAAAGTCCATTTTCTCCCCTAAAAGGAGGGATACCACTTTCAACGGATATACCTGCCCCTGTAAAAGCAGTTGTGCGTTTGGAGTTTAATAAAGCACCAACAGCTTTTTCAATATCGGTGTTTAAAGGTTTTACGCCCATTATTTTGATGCTTTTAAAAGCCTGACATAATTTTTCATATAAAAATGCTCATCAAAGGACGAAAACCCATACTGCTTTAAAATACTTTTCCAGTCGCGTTTTATCCAATCGAAGGCATATTTGCACTCAATTGCCTTAAAAACAAACTTATGGTGAAAAGGCATGCTTTCCATATCAAACTCGGCAAAGTCGAGTATTATAAAACTGCCGCCGGGTTTTAAATGGTTAAAAGCATTTTTTATTACAGCATCTCTAACCTCATGCGGAAAGCCATGTATAACAAAGCTTATAAATACGATATCGTATTTTTCGCCTAACTCAAATGGCTGGTCAATACGTTTGTTTTCAAACCTTACATTTGTTTCGGCATTAAACTTTTGTAGAAACTGCTGCTCCATTTCTGCTGAAATATCAAGCCCCGTAATGCTACCTGTTTTGTCAAGATATTTGCTCATCAGCTTGGCATTGCGACCTGTGCCACACCCTAAATCGAGTATATCGTCAGATGGGTTAATGCCCATATCGGCAATAGATTTTTTTATAAACCGCTTATATATCCCCATTGAGCCTATATTCATTACTTTGTCGTAATGTTTTGATATAAACGGGTTTAGCTCAACTCCCGAATCAGGGTAAATTTTTGTTGCCATAGTTTTATTTTTATAAATATATTTTTTTCTATTTAATTCTACTTTACTGCTTTAAAAAGGAATAATTAAAGAAGATTCTTAAAGTTGACTATCCCCGTGGCAAAGCCTCGAGGAATTATTTTGATTAAAATCGAAAAATTAAATCAGATACTTTTAAAAACCCTTGCCAATGAAAAACCCGGTGCGTCAACTTGTAAATCAAGAAAATAGCCAAACGGCGTTTGATGCACTATATATCCTGCGTTTTTCATCCTTGCCTCTACCCTGTTAAAAAAATCTACGGTAAAATCGGGGTTTGCCTTACTGTACGACAGGTGTGCAAACGAATGTAGCACAACCTCTTTAACGCCATTTTTTCCACAAACCCATTTTAGGTTTTTTACCAGTTTTTTTTCTACGTCTTTCTCTTTTTCAATATCCTCCTCTTCGGCCTGAATAAAAGCTACCTGAACATTTTTAAAACTTTCAGGGGTTACGTTATCGTTAGCGTTTTCAATGGTTTTAATAGTTGGAGTAAATCCGAACTGATTGCAATAAATTAGTAATAGTTTCATAATTTTAAATTTTTCTTTACCACAAAGGGCGCAGAGATTATTTT
>CAYQPP010000300.1:0-4493 GCA_964419235.1 uncultured Bacteroidales bacterium | reverse complement strand
CTTTGAGGTCGGGGATGTTGTATGGTAGATAGTAACCTTTGAGCGTGCTTGCACCTCAAAGCGTTGCGGTGGAGTAAGGTTTTTCCATAGATTATTTTGTGTATCAAAATTTTCGCTTTAAGCGAAGCCTTCAGTTAATTATTTAAAGCTAACATATTAATTTTCAATAATATAAACTACATTAGTTATTAATGTATGCTTTTTGCAGGTTAGGTATTATTTTTTACTTTTGTTAAAAAATAAAAAATCATGTCGTTAGATATTACAATAAAACTTGAAAACGTTACCATTTCGCAACCTAATAATATTATATTCAGCAAAATAAACCTTAATGTTTATAAAGGCGATTTTATATATATAATAGGTAAAACAGGAAGTGGCAAAAGCACATTGTTGAAAGCCCTTTATGCCGAATTGCCTTTAACAAACGGCAAAGGGGTTATTGCCGATTATAATTTATCGGCAATAAAAAAAAGGCAGGTGCCTTTTTTAAGGAGGAAACTCGGCATTGTTTTTCAGGATTTTCAACTGCTTATCGACCGCTCGGTTTATGAAAACCTTGCATTTGTGCTTAAGGCAACCGGATGGAAGAAAAAAAACGAAATACAAAACCGTATTCAGCAAGTTCTTGAAAAAGTCGGGTTGCACCACAAAGAGTATAAAATGCCGCATGAATTGTCGGGCGGCGAGCAGCAAAGGGTGGTTATTGCCCGCGCTCTGTTAAACGACCCCGAAATTATTTTGGCCGACGAGCCTACCGGAAACCTCGACCCCGAAACATCAGCCGGTATTATACAGCTTTTAATGGATATTAGTAAAGCAGGCAGGTCGGTTTTGGTGGCAACACACGATTATCCGCTGTTAAAGCAATTTCCGGCAAAAACCATAAAATGCGAGGATACCAGCCTAATTGAATTAGATGCCGAACTTCAAGAAGAGGTTAAGATAGCTGAGGATGAATAGAAAACAAGTTTTTTCGTAAATCTGCAATTAATAATAAATATCTTTTAATCAACAACTCACACCATAACTTGCAGATTTGAGGTATTTATAATATATAGATTACTACTATTATATGATTATTTGATTTGATTTGATTTTGTTTTACCTTGGTTATTGTTTATTGAATTCAGCTTATTGAGTATTTTTCCTTAAATCAGTAAATATGTTATACAAGGTGTTTTAAGGACAAACTGCTAAATTATTATTCAATATATAAGTTGCAATTTGTAAACTTAATAATAAAAACACCATAATTTATAAAGTATCTTAATGCTAACAAACTAATATTTTATTAAAAAACATTAATCTTCTTTCAATTTGTTAAAGCATGGAACTTATTAGTAATCTATGTTTTATATCAGGTTAATGTAAAAGAATCAATATTATTTTTACTTTTAACCTCATATTAATAACAATTTATAACTAAAAACAGAAAACATGAGCATTAGTTTAATAGGACGCTCTGTGGGAGAGTCGGTTACATTAAAATTAAATGAAACATTTGCAATATTAAAAGCAAAAGGCGAACCTGTAATACACCTTGGAGGTGGCGAACCAAAATCAAAAGCACCAATTGACGCTTTAACCGCAATATCTGCACACCTAAACTCGGGTGAAGTACGGTATGCACCGGTTGACGGGACTATTGACATGAAAAAAGCAGTAATACGTTATACCGAAGGGCATTATCACCGAAAGGTTGAACCTGAAAATATTATAGTGTCGAGCGGGGCAAAACAAGCTTTAATGGTAGCCCTGCAAGCTGTATTAGACCCTCAAGACGAGTTGTTGTTTATAGCACCCTACTGGGTAAGTTACCCCGATATGGCTAAGCTTTGCGGCGCAATTCCGGTTGCTGTTACACCCGAAGACGGCACATTTATCCCAAGGATGAAAGATATTGAGCAAAATATAAGCTCTTATACAAAAGCCATAATAATTAACAATCCAAACAACCCCTCGGGCATGATTTACCCCGAGAGCTTTATTAAAGAGATTGTTGAGTTTGCCGAAAAAAAAGGCATTTACCTTATTATGGATGATATTTACCACAGCTTGGTTTTTGAAGGCAAAAAGCCCGCAAACCCTTACGATTTTGTTACTGACTTTACCGATAACTCAAAACTGATTGTGATAAACGGTGTTTCAAAAGCCTATGCAATGACAGGCTTCCGTATTGGTTGGGCTGTTGCCAACAAAAAGCTTGTCAAGGTAATGTCGAATATTCAAGGACATCAAACATCGGGGCCGTCAGTATTATTGCAAAAAGCCGCAATTGGCGCAATAAACGGCGTACAGTCTGATGTTGAGAGCCTGCGCACAACACTTGAGAACAACCGAAACGTTTTAATAGCCCAGCTAAAGGCTTTTGACGGGATACACGTAACCCCGCCCGACGGCACATTCTATACTTTTGTTGATTTCAGTAAATACGATAAAAATTCTACACGATTGTCGAAATTTTTATTAGACAAAGTGCGCGTTTTAACAATGCCCGGCGTTGAATTCGGAATGGAAGGCTATTTGCGGATATCTTTCTGCGGCTCAATTAAGGATATTATTGAAGGTATTGAGAGGATTAAATGGGCACTTGACCCAAAATCGCCAAACGAACTTTATATTGGCGAAAGAAAATTGGTAAGAGACTGGAAATAGGGATTTTACACCCTTCTATTTAATTCAATTAATGAACAACAGATACTATGAAATATTTAAAATTTAAAACCCCTGCACAAGATACGGCAAGCGACTTAAAATCAGACTTTGGGCTTAAAAACCATGGCTTGGTGCACTTAGAGAGAGAATACTGGAATTTACCCACATCGGCACTTTACGAGGAGGCTGTTTTTAGAAACGAAGGAAAAATTGTTAATGGTGGTGCTATTCAGGTATATACCGGAAAATGGACAGCACGCGCAGCAAACGACAAATACTTTGTTCAGGAGGAGAGTTCAAAAGGTAATATTGATTGGGGCGAATACAACCGCCCAATGACATCGGAAAAATTCAACGGTATTTTTGCAAGGCTGCAATCGTTTTGGCAAGGCGAAGAGCTTTTTGTACAGGATGTGTATGCCGGAGCCGATAAAGATTACAGGCTGCCTGTTAGGGTAATCACCGATAAGGCTTGGCAGAGTTTGTTTGCCAAAAACATGCTTATAAGCGAAACTGATTTGGCTAAACTAAAACAGTTTGTGCCCGATTTTACCGTAATGGTATCGCCGTCGTTTAAATTAGACCCACGTATTGACGGCACAAACAGCGAGACTGCCATTATTATAGATTTTGGCAAAAAGCTGGCAATTATAGCAAATAGCGAATATGCAGGCGAGATAAAAAAATCTATCTTCACAATAATGAATTACCTCATGCCTTTAGAGGATGTTATGTCGATGCACTGCTCGGCCAATGTTGGCAAAAAAGGCGACGTTGCACTGTTTTTCGGGCTTTCGGGCACAGGTAAAACCACGCTGTCAGCCGACCCCGACAGGAGTTTGATTGGCGACGACGAGCACGGGTGGAGCGATGGAGGCGTTTTTAACTATGAGGCAGGATGTTATGCCAAGGCAATCAGGTTGTCGGAAGAGGCAGAGCCTGAAATTCATGCATGTACCCACAGGTTTGGTACTATTTTAGAAAATGTGGTTTTCGACCCCGCATCGCGGCATATCGACTTAGATGACGAGAGCATTACAGAAAACACAAGGCTGTCGTATCCATTGGGTTTTATACCAAATGCCGTACCTGAGATGCTGGCAAAAACACAACCTAAAAATATTATATTTTTAACAGCCGACGCACAAGGTGTAATGCCGCCAATTGCAAAATTGGATATGAATCAGGCTATTTACCATTTTATTAGCGGCTATACATCAAAAATTGCCGGAACAGAATTAGGATTGGGCATAGAACCCGAAATAACCTTCTCGGCTTGTTTTGGCGCACCGTTTATGGTTCACCACCCCTACTTTTATGCCAAACTGCTAAAGCAAAAGGCACAACTGTCAAAAGCAAATATTTGGTTGGTAAACACCGGCTGGGTAGGCGGAAAATTTGGCGTGGGCAAACGCATCTCGATAAGGCATACCCGAAATATGCTATCGGCAGCAATGACAGGCAAGTTAAACAAAGTTGAATACAGAAAAGACAAACTGTTTGGCTTTAGCATTCCACTAACCTGCCCGGGTGTCCCCGAAGATGTTTTTGAACCATCGAACGCATGGGGCGATAAAGATGATTATTGGATGAAATATGATGCTTTGGTGTCGAGGTATATCGAGAATTTCAAACTATTTTCAGATGGAATACCCAACGAGATATTATTGGCCGGACCAAAACGTTTGAAAAAATAAAATAATTTGAATAAGCTATAATTAAAGACTCGCATAAGTTGCGGGTCTTTTTTTTAACTGCAGAGAACGCTAAAGTCGCAGAGTTTTTGTTCTCATATCAATTATTTTAACTCGTCTGTTTCAGTTTACTAAATTTTG
>CAYQPP010000299.1:0-4498 GCA_964419235.1 uncultured Bacteroidales bacterium | reverse complement strand
ACATGCCTACGGCATAAAGACACTAAATTATAGAGATATTTTAATACAAAGCAATGTAACAATTCAACAATTTAGCAATACTGTATTTTTATTCACCACAGAAGCACAAAGGACACAGAAGTTTTGCCCACGAATTTTACGAATTAACACGAATTACATGCCTACGGCATAAAGACACTAAATTATAGAGATATTTTAATACAAAGCAATTTAACAATTCAACAATTCAACAATTTAGCAATTTAACATCAAAACTCTTAACCTCAACCTCAACCTCAATCTCCTTCAATCTCTTTCAATCTCCTTCAATCTTCTTTAATCTCAACCTCAAGAAACTCTATTACTTAAGAAAAAAGGAAAGTGTTTATTGTTTTAAGGAATTCTAAACGAGCCACCGGTTTTGCGATAAAATCGTTGCATCCTGCATCTAAGCAAAGTTTCTTGTCTTCGGGCAGGGCATTTGCGGTTTGGGCAATTATAGGTTTGTTAAATCCCAGTAGCCTAAGCTTTTTTGTAGCTTCAATTCCATCAATACCCGGTAGTCTAATATCCATTAGTATTAAATCTAAATCGGCATTTAGGCGCACTTGTTCTAAAGCTTCAAAACCATCGGTGGCATATACTATTTTTGCTCCATGTGGTAAAATAAGGGTTTCAATAAAATTTTGGCTAAAGGTATCGTCTTCAACAAGCAGAATTTTTTTATCATGCCAATTATATTTTTTGTTTTTTTGTTTCTGTTTTAAAAGTTTGGCATTTTTGCCAACTGGTTTATATGGTATTGTAAAATAAAAGATAGAGCCTTTTTTAAATTCCGATTCGACCCATATTTTACCACCCATAAGCTCAACAAAACCTTTGCATATTGATAATCCCAGTCCGGCTCCCTCAAAGTTTCTTGAATATCCGTCTTCTGCTTGGCCAAAACGCTCAAAAATAACCTTTAAATTTTGTTTTGATATTCCCAACCCAGTATCTTTAACATAAAACTGAATATCATCGTCAAGCAGTTCATAACCAATTTCAATAAACCCTTTTTCGGTAAATTTTATGGCATTTTGAATTAGGTTGGTAATTACCTGTTGCAGCCTTTGCCCGTCGCAAAGTATTACGGCATTAATACCATCAAGCTTATAGTTGGTTTTTAATTCAATATTTTGTTCGGCAAATATATCGGGGTTAAATGATTGTAATGAATCGTAAATTACTTGATTAATATCATACTCTTTTTCGTTTATTTTTGCCTGACCAACATCTAATTTGCTAATATCTAATACGTTATTTATAATATTTAAAAGTTGGTTACTCGATTTGTATATTATGCCAAGGTATTTGTTTCGTGTTTCTTCGGTTTGGGTTGTGTTTTGGAGTAGCTCGCTAAATCCGTTTATGGAGTTCATAGGTGTGCGGATTTCATGTGACATATTTGCAAGAAATGCGGTTTTTAGCTTATCGCTCTCCTCGGCTTCTTCTTTAGCTTTTATAAGTTCTTTTTCGTTGTTTTTCCTAAATATACTCAATGCGTATATGCTTGCCAACTGTTGCAATACTTTTGCATCGTTATCGGTAAACGGGCGTTCGCTGCCAGCAACATAAATCTGTCCTATCAGTTGCTCGTTGAACATTGCAGGCACCATTAGGCAGTATTCGCGGGTTATTTCGCAAGCCTCTAAGTTATTATCGTTTAAGAATTTTTTTAAATGGTTTGATATGAATGGTTTGCTTTTGTTTTGGAGGAAATGGCTGATACATTTTTTTCTGTTTGCGTGGTGGCAGGGCTCCTGTATTGATGCTTCAACCTTTAGTGAATAGTTCTCAAAAGCTTTCCATGTTATCTCATTTGTGTCGGTATTTATTGACGATGCAAAACCTGTTGAGCTTTTGGTTAATGATAGCGCAGTTGAGAGTATTTTTTTTGCGATGCTCTCTTCTGATATTTTTGGCAGAAGTATTTGTTGGCTTAAGTCGGCAATAAGCTTATTTATAGTGGCCTCGCTTTTAAGTTCTTTTTCAATGCGTTTGCTTTCTGATATATCGCGGTAAGTGATGATGACATTTTTTACGTTGTTTTCTTCATCAAATACAGGATATGTAAATGTTAGGGTGCTTGTGCCGTTTTTTACCGACCGTACCGTGCGCTGTGTCTTTTTTGTTTTAAATACTTTTTTGGCCGAGCAGGTTATGCACGGGTTATCCATATTGTGTATAACCTTGTAACAAAACTGACCTTCAATGTTGTCTTTAAAGTGGGGGTGTTTTTCAATAAAAGTTTTATTGGCGAAATTTATTTTCAGGTCGGGGCTTATACAGACTGTTCCGTCTGCTATGCTGTCTAATATTTGTGTTTTTTCAATTTTTGCTTGTAGCAGCGTGTTTTTGGTTTCAATTTGTTCAGTTATATCTTTAATATAACAATTTAAAACAGTGTTATCGGTATTGTTTGGCTGCACATGGCCAAATAGACTCAGCCATTTTTTTTCATTTGATTTGTTGTTTGCCTGAAACTGAACCTTGAATTTTGAATTTGCGCCTTTTTTAATACCGTCAATAAGGTCATTAATTATAGTTGTATCATTTTGGTCGCAAATATCAAATAAAAAGTTTGCTTTACTTTCAACTTCATTTGGTGAAAAACCAAAAATATCTTTTTGCGAATCTACAAGTTTGTTAAAGCCTGTTTGAATATTCCAATGGAATTTATAATAATTACCATGTTCAATTAATAGTTCATTGTCAATTGAAAAATCAATATTTGAATTATTACTCATTTTGTGTATGTTTTAATATACAAATATAACCAAACCATTGAAAAAATATAATTTCATAGGTTTAAAATTAATGCAAACGTATAAAATTAGTATATGTTCAATTTAGGTATTGTTAGCCACCCGATTGAAATAGGGTGTTGTTTTTATTAGGCTAACACACCCTGATGAGATGCAGTTTGATAATATTTTGCTTTAAATTTAAAAGCCACACCAACCAAGGCTATCATAACGGGCACTTCAACCAATGGCCCTATAACCGCTGCAAAGGCTTCACCCGAGTTTATTCCGAATATGGCAATGGCAACGGCAATAGCCAACTCAAAATTGTTGCTTGCCGCCGTAAACGACAAGGTGGTTGATTGCTCGTAATTTGCCCCTACCTTTTTGCTCATAAAAAATGAAACAACGAACATTACAATAAAATATATTAGCAGCGGAATGGCTATTAAAACAACGTCCGTAGGTATTTTTATAATATATTCGCCTTTAAGCGAAAACATTACCATAATTGTAAAAAGCAATGCTATTAAAGTCAAGGGGCTTATTTTTGGGATAAATTTTGTGTGGTACCATTTTTTGTTTCTTATCCTTATTAATATAAAACGGGTTAAAAAGCCTGCTATAAAAGGGATGCCAAGATAAATAAATACGCTTTGGGCAATTTGCCCTATTGTAATATTTTCAACAGCACTATTTGTTGGTATGCCAAACCATGCGGGTAAAACGGCAATAAAAAAGTAGGCATAAACTGAAAAAAACAGTACCTGAAAAATTGAGTTAAAGGCAACAAGCCCTGCGGCATATTGTGTATCGCCTTTTGCCAAATCGTTCCAAACAATAACCATGGCAATGCATCGCGCCAAGCCAATCATTATTATGCCGTACATGTAAGGCAGGTTGGCGTTGTTTTCGCCGGGGAATAATTTGAAAAACACTATTGCCAACGCAAACATTAACACAGGGCCGATTACCCAGTTTTGCACCAGCGACAACGAAAGCACTTTGTAGTTTTTGAAAACATCGCCAAGCTCTTCGTATTTTACTTTTGCCAATGGCGGGTACATCATTAAAATTAATCCAATGGCAATGGGCAGGTTTGTGGTGCTGTTGTCCGATGTTTTTAGCGATTCCCAAAAATTGGCAATTGAAGGAAAAAAATACCCCGACAATACACCTATTGCCATTGCTGTAAAAATCCATAATGTAAGGTAGCGGTCTAAAAATTTCAGTCGTTTTTGCGAAGGCATAATTTATTGGTTTTAGCTTGCATAATGCAAGAATTAATCAGATTAGTGTTTATGGCTCGGGTTCAATCTTTTTTTTGTAAAGGGCGTAAAACTCTTTTTTTATTTCATCTCTAACCCTGATATATTCGCCCCAAATAAATTCGTTGGTTCCGGTAGCGTCCGATGGATCGTCAAAACCTATATGCAAGCGGTGTTTTACTTTTCCGATAAAAGCGGGGCAAACCTCATTGGCTCCGCCGCAAACGGTAATCACATAATCCCACTCGTTGTTTAAGTATTTTTCAACAGGGTCCGATGTGTGTCGGCTGATGTCTATACCTATCTCTGCCATTGCTTTTACGGCTTTTTGGTTAAGTTTGCCCGATGCTTCGGTTCCTGCCGATTCAACAGTTAAACGAGAATTGAAATGTTTTAAAAAACCTTGTGCCATTTGGCTGCGGCAACTGTTGCCTGTGCAAAGAATTAGTATTTTCATGTGTTTAT
>CAYQPP010000298.1:0-4502 GCA_964419235.1 uncultured Bacteroidales bacterium | reverse complement strand
GGACAGTATTTTAAGATTAGTGATTTTTAATAAATATATAAATCAATAAAAAATGTATAAATATCTTTTTGGACCGGTACCGTCCCGTAGGTTAGGCGTATCTTTGGGCATTGATTTAATTCCAAAAAAGGTTTGCACCCTGAATTGTGTTTATTGCGAGGTGGGACGCACAACCAAACTTACAACCGACAGAAAAGAGTATGTCAAATATGACAAGGTTATAGCCGAGCTTCGGCAATTTATGGGCAATAATCCCCATATCGACTATATTACCTTTTCGGGTTCGGGCGAGCCTACTTTAAATAGCACTATTGGCGATGTATTAAGTTTTATAAAAAAAACTACCCTAAAGTAAAAACGGCAGTCTTGACAAACGGAACATTACTGAATAAAAAAGGGGTTAGGTCAGAATTATTGCAGGCCGATGTAATTCTTCCCTCGTTGGATGCAGCAAGTAACGAGGTTTTTGAAAAAATCGACAGGCCAAGCCATAATTTGACCATCCAAAAACATATACAAGGGCTAATTGACTTAAGGGCAGAATATAAAGGAAAAATTTGGTTAGAAATATTTTTATTGAAGGATTACAATGATACGCCTGAAGAGCTGTTATTGATTAAACAAGCTGTTTTAAAAATAAAACCCGATTTAATTCAGTTAAATACATTAGACCGCCCCGGAACCGTTGATAATATTATTCCCCTGTCAACAAATGAGTTGCAAACAGTTATCGATAATTGGCAATTGCCCAATATTGAAATAATTGCATCGCCGCTTGAGCGGACAAATATCGAATCGTATAAAGGCAATATTGAAGATGCCATTATTGAAACCATAGCACGCCGGCCTTGTACTTTAACCGATTTGCAAAATTTATTGGGCGTCCATATAAATGAGATTAATAAATATCTTGGGGCTTTAGAAACAAAAAAAGCAATAACAAGGGTTAAGTTAGAAAGGGGCGTTTTTTATAAAATAAAACAGGGTTGACAACGTAAATTATTTGTAATAAACATTAAGCATAAAATTATGAATTTTGAAATATTTAGCGTTTTTAAACACGCCATAATGATTACGGGCTTTGTATTTGTGATGATGTTGGTAATAGAGTACATTAATGTTCAGAGCAAAGGGCTGCTGCTTAATAATATATCAAAAAGCAGGTGGAAACAGTATGTGTTTGCGGCGCTGTTGGGGGCCATACCCGGTTGCCTCGGGGCATTTACTGCTGTTGCCATGTTCTCGCACGGTTTAATCTCGTTTGGGGCTATTGTGGCCGCCATGATTGCCACCAGTGGCGACGAGGCTTTTGTTATGTTTGCCATGTTTCCGCAAAAAGCGGCATTGTTAACCGTTATAATATTTGTTTTGGGGATATTGGCAGGTTTTTTAACCGATAAAATTTACACGCCTAAAAAAACACAATTGAAGTTTGCCGAAAACAATTTCAACCTGCACGACGAAGAGCATTGCAACTGTTTTCAGAAAAACATGTTATGGCAGCAGATTACAAGGCCAACAACTTATCGGTTGTTACTGTTTATAATTGTAATAAGCTTGTTTATTGGCACTCTGTTTGGATGGATTGCCGGAAACGCAAAAATGTGGATAAAAGTATCACTTGCAATTGTTATCGGTTTTTCGCTGTTTATTGTTATATCGGTGCCAAACCATTTTCTCGAAAAGCATTTATGGCAGCATATTGTAAAAAAACATCTGCCCCGTATTTTTTTCTGGACATTTGGCACATTATTGGTTTTTAGCTTATTAATGCAGTATGTTGATATACAAAGCTGGCTAACAAACAATATGCTTCTTGTATTGGTTGTTGCTGTTATTGTGGGCATAATTCCCGAATCGGGGCCACACCTTATTTTTGTTACCCTGTTTGCCCAAGGCTCAATTCCGTTCAGCATACTTTTGGCAAGCTCAATTACACAAGACGGGCACGGTATGTTGCCTCTTTTGGCCGAATCGCGCCGAGGTTTTTTGGCTGTTAAAATCACCAATATAATTTATGGGCTTATAATTGGGGTGGTAGGCTATTTGTTTGGATTTTAACAAATATTTATAGTATGTTAAAATTTTTAACAGCAATCGTTAGCGTAACATAACAGCCAATTAAACAGATTGTTATATATAAATAAATTCAAACTTATTACTTGTTTGTAAAATTGTACACAAAGTTTTTTTTTATCTTTTCAGTATTTATGAATTTAGAAAAAATTATCGTTAAAATACAAATTAATTTATTTAACATAATTATATTTCATGAAAAAAATATTTTTAATAGTAACTTTTTTATACTCGGTATCGGTTGTTGCCCAAAATACAATAACCGGTATTGTAACCGATGCATCAAGCAACGAGCGGTTGCCTAATGTTTATGTTTTTATTCCCGATTTGCAAAAAGGCACTGTTACCGATATTAACGGAAAATATAAATTAGAAAATCTGCCGCATGGATTTTTTAAAGTTCAATTTTCATTTTTAGGGTACAAAACCCAAATTCACACTATTGAATTAAAGGGGCAACCCATATTATTGAATATTAAATTTATCACAACATCAATACAAACACAAGAGGTAATAGTAACGGGCGGTCAGGCCGGAAGCCAACATGAGAATGCCATAAAAATTGAGACAATAAAAAAAGAGGTGTTGAATAACTCGCCGGCTGGAAATGTTATGAAAAAACTCAGCCAAATTCCGGGCATCGATGCCATTAGCAAAGGTAATAGTATTGCAACGCCTGTTATTCGTGGATTATCAACAAGTAATATCATAGTTTTAAACAATGGTACCCGTATGGATAATTATCAGTTTTCTGAAGATCATCCATATACACTTGATGCAAGCGATGTTAGCAATATTGAGGTTATTAAAGGCCCTGCATCGTTGTTGTACGGTTCCGATGCTGTAGGGGGGGTACTCAATTTTATTAAAGAACCTCCTGCTGCAATAAATACTACAAAAGCTAATGTTCAAACCGAATACAATACCAACGACAATAATACTAACTCCTCTTTTGCCATAAAAAGTAGTGGTAATAATATTTTTGGAGGTATTTCGGGTAATTTTAATTCATCAAAAGATTACTTTACAGGAAATAGCATACAGGTAATCAATACCCGAAGCAACTCATATAGTACTAAAGCATTTTTTGGTTATAGAGATGCAAATGGTATCTATAAATTATACTATGACTATAATAAAATGAAGCTTGGTATTACCAATCCACCGGCAATAGGCTTGATAACAGACAATGGGCGAAAAAACAGCGCATGGTATCAAAATCTTGACAACCATATGTTACTTTCGCGAAATACACTCTTTTTTAATCAGTTAAAAATTGATTTTGATATAAGCTACCAACATAACCACCGAATATTGCAAGGCAACCCCAATGCGCCTGTATTTACACTTGTTGACATGAGTTTGAATACTGTTACATGGCAAACAAAAGGGAGTTACGATTTTACAAAACAGAGCCAATTTATTATAAGTGCACAAGGTTTGGCACAGGATAATAAAAATAGAAATGCCCCAAACCATATTTTACCCGATTTCTCGATACTCTCAAACTCGTTGGCAGGCTTGTGGCAGTACAACTCAAACAAAAAAATATTTTACCAAATTGGCATCCGTTACGATTATAAACAAATTGCCGCACCAACACAGCTTAATGGAAGCAACCCCGACACATTACCCTCATTTAACAAAACTTATGGCAATGTAAGCTTTTCAAGCGGGCTGACTTATAAACTGGCCAAACAGTTGCTTTTGCGCGGAAATATCGCATCGGCTTACCGCACACCAACAGTAGCCGAGCTTTTGCAGGATGGTGTTCACGGAAACCGCTATGAACAAGGTAACCGCAATTTTATTCCCCAACGGAATATCGAGGGCGATTTAAGCCTGCATTTCCATACATCGGATTTTGTTATGGATGTTTCGCCATTCTATAACCAAATATTCGATTATATATATTTAGCACCAACAAACGATACAACCAATAATGGATTAAACATTTACCGATACAATCAGAATAACGCAAAACTATACGGAATTGAATTGTCGGGCGAATATAACCTATTTAAGTTGTTGAAAATTAAAGCAACCTATGCACATGTTACGGCACAATTAAGCAGCGGTGGCAACTTGCCTTTTATTCCGCAAGATAAAATCAATATCAATCTTAGGTTTACAAAAAATTATCATAAGTTTGTTGACAATATGCAGATAGGCGTTAATTCGTTAGTTGCTTTTAAACAAAACAGCCCGCACGAGTTTGAAACTGAAACCAACGGATATTTTTTGTTAGATGCATTTATAAATACACAGTTTAGCATTAACAAACAGACTGTTAAAGCAGGTGTGTTTGTAGGCAATATATTAAACACATTGTACTACGACCACTTATCGACATTAAAAGATGTTGGGTATCATAATATGGGAAGGAGTATAAATATTAGGCTGAAAATACCTATTTTTATAAAACA
>CAYQPP010000297.1:0-4526 GCA_964419235.1 uncultured Bacteroidales bacterium | reverse complement strand
TAACATTATAATATTTGATTAAGCATACTCTGATATTAGTTTTTAATGCTTAAACTTTATTAAAATACAAGTAGAATATATTAGGTAAACGCAGAAGTGTATAAAAAAAAGCCGTACTTTAATAAACAAAGTTACGGCTTTTTGGCTTTCCGAGCCTATATGTAGAGTGTTAGAAGTTATATCGTAATCCGGTATAAATGCCAAAAGAGTAAGGATAAACAGAGTTTGTGTTGTTAATTGAGTTTAACGAATACCTTAATGTTGGTTGCAAGCTAAAATTAAGCTTGGTAACTAATGGGTATTCAAAGCCTAACCCTAATATTCCGCTATAATTCATGTTTTTTAAATCTTCCGATTCGGCATTTAGTTCATATTGCGAATTGTTATTATTAACATAAGTTTTGTTTTTATACATTATATTGGCACTTACTCCCCCTGTCATATTAACCGATAGTTTTCTGTCGATTATTGTGTAATTTATGGCAAAAGGTATTTCGTAATACTCATATGTTTGCAAAAAGTCTGCTGTAAGTTCAGGTTCTTCATCAATTGAATTAATACTGCCCGGAGGTATAAAATCAGAATAATCGTTTATGTTTGTTTTTTCGGTAAATTTGTTAATTAATTCGTTGGGGCTACCTTGCACCTTAACATTACCGGTTGATGTATTTATATAATATGAATTATTTTCGGCAATGGTATAAGGCTGAAGTCCTGTTATTGCTACATTTTCAGACACTTGTCCTAACTCCGAGAAGTACAGTCCTGACTGTATTTTCCATCGTTTTGCAACCTTGCAGTTTACGCCAACACCTGCCGAATACGATACATAAGGTTTTTCATTTGTGTAGTTTTGTTCGTAATTTGTTGAAACATCGGCATTGTCTAATAAAATATCCGATGGAGCATCGGTAACTTTTCGGTAACTCATTAAAGGGGTTGCTGAAATACCAACCGACCATAAAATATTGCTTTTGTTATTAATGTTGGTCGAGGTGTAATCAGGAATTACAGGAGCTTGCCTAATGTCGTACATAAGCTCGCTATTGCTATTTTCGGGTAATGATTCGAGCCCCTTCATTTTAAGCAAGTTTAGTTTGTTACTGTTTGTTTCGGTATTTGCGGCAATTTGCGTTTTGTTTGCATCAAACTCATTGGTGTTTGCATACATTGGGGGCAACAACATGCCTGCCGATGTGGCTTTTATTACGTTTTTTTTGTTAATGCCTTTTTTTGCAGGTTTACTTTTTGTTGCGTTCAAATTTTGTTTACTGTTTTTGCTATCGCTATTTTTATTTATTGATGTATTATCTGTTGAGTTTGCTGTTTTATTCCGGGGTTTTATGTTATTATTGTTTTTGATAGGGGTTTTGTTATTGCCGTTAACTGTATTTATGTTGGTTTTGGCTGTTGTATGTTCAATGCTGTTTTGGTTTGATACCATAAGGTTTTGCGATTGCGAACCTGTAAACAGGTATCCGGCACCAAACGACAACAATAGTGCTACTGATGCAGCTATTGCATACATTATGTTTCTTTTTTGCCTAAACCTTTTGTTATTTAATTTATTCTCAATATTATTCCAAACAAACCCCGGCGGCTTTTCGGAATAATCAGACAATCCCTGATTAAATAACTTGTCAATATCGTGTTTAATCGTCATAATTTTATTTAACTACTAATTTAACATCTTGTTTTTTCTCAGCATATAGTGCTTTTACTTTTTCTTGAAGGATTATACGAGCCCTCGATAAATTTGATTTTGATGTTCCAACAGAAATATTCAGCATTTCGCCAATTTCTTGATGCGAATACCCTTCAATTCCGTAAAGGTTAAATACAACCTTATATTGTGGCGAAAGTTGTTGAACCAAGCTTAATAGCTCTTTGCTTGATATTTCGCCCATAACATCGTCGTATGCAAGCTTATAATCATAATCATGAATATCGGATACCGAATACAACAAACTCTGCTTGCGATAGCGCTCTAATGCGCAATTAACCATAATACGCCTTACCCAGCCTTCAAATGAACCTTTAAAATTAAATTGTGATATTTTTGTAAACACCTTAATAAAACCATCTTGTAATATATCTTCAGCTTCGGTATAATCTTTTGAGTATTGCAAACAAACTGCAAACATTTTTCCCGAAAAATGTTCGTATAGTTCCTTTTGCGCCTCCGGCCTGCACTTTTTGCAGTCCTTTATTATATTCTCTAAGTCTTTCAACAAATCGGATATTAATTTAGTGGGTTTTATTTTATTTCTCCGACACCGACAACAAGACGGCACCATGTTTCAAAAGGTTGCGTTGTTTTTAATTTTTTCTTTTACGCAACAGTAACAGTCCTAAAAAAGTAATTATTCCGTTATATATTAGTAGCTCAAAACCAATTCGGTAGCCAAAAAATAGGGGTTCGCTATATTTATTCAGTAATATGCAAATTAAGGGCGATAAAACTGCTATTAGCCAAACCCATTTGTCGTAAATGGTATATTTAGTAAACAATCCAAAAGCGTATAACCCTAATAAGGGGCCATAAGTATATCCGGCAAATTTAAAAATTGAGCTTATTACGCTATCGTTATTTAATGTCTCAAACACTATAATTACTAAGCCAAGCAAAACAGATATGCCAACATGGACGGTTTTTCTCAGCCTCTCTTTTTTTTGTGATGATATATTCCGGTTTTGTACGTTGAGTATGTCAATTGAAAACGATGTTGTTAACGATGTAAGGGCAGAGTCGGCACTTGAGTAGGCTGCTGCCACCAAGCCCAGCATAAAAAAGGCGGTAACTATTTTTGGCAAGTAGCCTTGTGTGGCAATTAACGGAAACAGGTTGTCGGCCTTTTCAGGAATAGCAATGCCATGTTGGGCTGCAAACAGGTATAACAAAACCCCAAGCGACATAAACAGCAGGTTAGCCGGAACAAATGCCGCACTATACCAGTACATATTTTTTTTTGCATCTTTAATATTTTTGCAACTGAGGTTTTTTTGCATCATATCTTGGTCTAACCCTGTCATAACAATAGTAATAAAAGCACCACTTAAAAACTGTTTTAAAAAGAAACTGCGCTCTTTTGGATTGTCAAAAAACCATACTCTTGAGTATTCGCTCTGTTTTATTGTTGTAATAAGGCTTGTAAAATTCAGGTTCATGGCATCGGCCAAATAGTAAATGCTAAGCCCAACCGCAATTAGCATAAACAGTGTTTGCAGCGTGTCGGTCCAAACAATGGTTTTAATGCCTCCTTTAAAAGTGTAAAGCCATATCAATAAAATGGTAACTGCCACTGTAATATAAAATGGGATGTTAAAAGGGTTGAATACTGTTATTTGAAGCACATTTGCTACCAAATACAATCTGAATGAGGCGCCGATTATACGACTGAAAAGGAAAAAAGAAGCCCCTGTTTTATATGAAACATTGCCAAAACGCTGTTGCAGATATGTGTAAATACTGGTTAAATTTAGTTTGTAATATAGTGGAAGTAGCACGTTAGCAACAACAAAATAGCCTAACAAGTAACCTAATACCATTTGCATGTATGAGAATTGGCTGCTCCCAACCCAACCCGGCACCGATATAAAGGTTACTCCCGAAAGGCTTGCCCCAACCATGCCGAATGCAACCACATACCATGGTGATTTTCTGTTTCCAAGAAAAAAAGCATCGTTTTTTGCCTTACGTCCTGTAAACCACGATATAATAAAAAGTAATAGAAAATAGGAGGCAAGTATTATTATAATTTCAAACGGTGTCATTTTTTTATTTGCAAAACTAAAGTAATTGGCTTCAAAAAAAAATGAAATATATAAAAGAAGTAACTACTTTTGAGCAAATTGAATTAGGATTATGGATTTACACCAGTTGCCATCGCGATTGTTAGAGAATGCCGTCAACGAATTTGCAAAACTGCCGGGCATTGGTAAAAAAACCGCCCTGCGGCTGGTGCTGCATATTTTGTATCAGCCAAATGATGACACCGTTGCCTTTACCCATGCTATTGAGGAGATGGTAAACGATGTTGTGATTTGTAAAAAATGCCATAATATTTCGGAAGGCGAGCTATGCTCAATTTGCTCAAACCCTAATCGCGATGAATCGTTGATTTGTGTTGTAGAGTCGATAAAAGAGATAATTGCTATTGAAAACACATCGCAGTATAAAGGATTGTACCATGTGCTTGGCGGACGCATTTCGCCAATGGACGGCATAGGCCCAAAAGATTTGAATTTTGATACGCTTGAAAATAGGATAAAAACAGAAAATATTGCCGAGGTAATTTTGGCTTTGAGCACAACAATGGAGGGCGATACAACAAGTTTTTATATTTACCGCAGGTTGTCGTCGATAAAAGTGCCTATTACTACCCTTGCACGCGGTATTTCGGTTGGCGATGAGCTTGAGTATGCCGATGAGATTACCTTGGGGCGGTCGTTGGTTAACAGGATACCATATTACGGAAAGTAAGGTTGTTAGGCACAAGGCAATTTTAAACAAATTGTTTATTAAT
>CAYQPP010000296.1:0-4553 GCA_964419235.1 uncultured Bacteroidales bacterium | reverse complement strand
AAGCAGCTGATTCAAGTCTATTTATCTCTATCGACAAAACCGATGCTCACACTACTTCTATAGGTGGTATTGGCGGAGCTTCAGCTATGGATGTTCGTTACTCTAATGATATTGGTGGAGATTATGGTGCAAAAGACAAAATTTATGCAACCATTTATGATTATACTGCACATCAAGCAAAATTTGGGACAATAAACACCGAAACAGGAGAGTTTACACTTATAGCTAATACGAATAAATCACACAAAATGTGTGCAGTAATTCCAAAAGATCCTGTAAAAGCAACCTTTACGGTTAACGACGGAACCAACCCGATAGATAGTGCTCATATTTTTATTAAAAATGGAGAGTTTCTTACAAATGCTGCAGGAAAAGCAGAAATGATGTTGACAACAAATGATTGGCCATATGAAATAATTGCGACAGGTTTTAAAACTGTTACAGGTACACTATTGGTTGAAGATGAAGATGTTGACATTACTGTTTCATTGGAATATGGAATAACAGAATGGCCTGTTACTTTTACCGTAAAAGATGAAAACGACAACATAATAGTAGGGGCAAAAATTGAATTAGGAAGTAACACCCCTGTTTTTACAGATAATGATGGAAAAGCTGTTTTTAATATAGAAAATGGAACTGATATTCCTTATACTGTTTCAAAAGAAAATTATGACAATAAAACAGGAACTATTACTGTTAATAATGCAACAGTAGAAGAAAATGTAGTCTTGTCATTAACAACCTATACAGTTACTTTTACTGTTACCGATAATCATTCGGCTAATGTAGAAGGTGCTGAAATTACTGTTGGTGGCGAACTAAAAACAACCGGTTCAAATGGAAAGGTTGAGTTTTCATTGATTATAGGTTCTTATGAATTTTCTGTATCGGCAAATGAATTGGTTTACACCGGAACAACTACCTTTAATGTTGTTGACCAAGATTTAGCTATTGCCGTTGAAATGGATGCTGATATATCTGCAGCTTCATATATTTTGGCTACCGATAATAGCGATGCAGGTGCTTATATTGAGTGGACAATGGAGGACCCGATTGAACTACGCCATGATGACGGAACAGCTACTTCACAACTTGGGTTTAGTGCCGCTACTAATAATTCAGTTATGGGTTCGATATTTAATAATAATATGTTAATATCTGAAATTAAATGGTTCTTAACTTCAAGTTCAGATGCCACATCTGTCAATCTGTTTGTTTTTGCTTTAAAAGCTGACGGTACTCCTGACCAAGATAGCATTTTATATAAAGTAAGTGGGGTAGAAACTGTTAAAGGCGAGTGGAGTACTTATAAGTTGCCTTCGATTATTAGTGCACCTAACGGATTTTATTTAGCTGTAAGTTATGCAGGTTTTCTTGGTATGGCAATTGATGATGGTATAGACGAACCATATGTAGCACAAGCTGGAATACACTATTACGCAGTTGATTATACTACGGGCGAATGGACTGATATGTTTGGCAGTATCCCGAACAACTTTTTGTTAAGAGCTGTTGGATTTGATAAAGGGACAGTTGCAAAAGCAAGCCCTGCAAATACAAACAGCAGTAAGGAACAAGTTACGATTGTGGCATTAAACAAACCTATTGTAACAAAATCTTCAGTTAAAAGCCTTCAAACATTTAATTTATACTTTATGTTAGAAGAGAATAAAGACAATCCTGCTGAGTGGGTTTCTGTAGCTGTCGGTCTTGCAAACGATGTGGTTAATTATACCGATACCGAGAACTGGCCTGCATCAGAAACAGGAAACTATCTGTATGGCATTATTGCAAATTACGATGATGGCACCTCTGAAACAGCATTCTCTAATGTATTAACAGCTACCGTTGGTATAAATATTAATGCAAAAATGGCAATCAATATCTATCCTAATCCTTCATGCGGGTTTGTTAATATTAATGTTGATAAAAACACTACCCTTGAGGTTCGTAACATTATAGGAAAAATTATATTAAAGAAAAACATAACCGGAAACACTCAAATACAAATTGATAATGCCGGTTTATATTTGTTTAGATTATCGAACAAGAATGGCACAATAGATAGAAAAGTGATTATTAAGTAAATTTGTAAGTTTTAGTTATTAACAAAATTAGCCCTCCAAATTGGAGGGCTTTTTTGGTACTCCCCTTAGCAAATATTTGCCCCTATTGAAGCTTTATGTTAAATAATTTAATTACTGCATATAAACAGAATCCCTATACCAATCGTTATCAAACAGTATTGTTCAATACTTGGATTCAATAAACATCAGAAGTTACTCAGCCGGCTCATAACTTGACTCGTGATTTAACCCGCATGTAACACAGCCCAATAGAATAGACATTAAATAAAGAAAATTCTTAAAGTTGACCATCCCCAAGGCAAAGCCTCGAGAAATTCTTTTGATTAAAAATAATAATAGAATTGTCCACATAAATATGACATGAAGCATAACATTATAGAAAACATGAGATTAACTCCCAATTAAATTGGTGAAAAAGGTAAGACATTTCTCTACAAAAAAAACCAATAGAAATGAGCTATATTCATATAGTAGAGCTTCATAGCCACCGAATCAATTTGGATACTAACCTCACTTGCATCAGTAAATTAGGAAAATAATATTTAATACCGGTTAAATACTAATATGATAATTATTATATTGCTGAATTATTACATAATTCCATCAAAAAAACATATAATATTATGATACAAAAAGATTTAAACTGGACATCAAAAGACGGGCTACGATTTTTTGCCCACACATGGCAACCCGACGGAACGCCAAAGGCAGTTATAACCTTGGTGCATGGTTTGGGCGAACACTGCTTGCGCTACACACCATATTTTGAGCTTTTTGTAAAAGAGGGATTTGCCATATTGGGCTTTGATGTACGTGGACACGGGCAAACCGAAGGCAAACGGGGTACAATTGCTTCGTACAATGCCCTTTTAGATGATATTGACACGGCTTTGCAAAAAACCAAAGAACTTTTTGCCGATACGCCGCAATTTATTTATGGGCATAGTATGGGCGGAAACTTAGCTTTAAACTATTTATTGCGCAGGCAGCCCAATATTAAAGGAGGGATTATCACATCGCCGTGGCTCACCTTAGCCGATGAACCAAATGTTGTATTAAAAGCTTTGGTAAGTGCGCTTAAAAGCGTTATCCCAAACGCAACCATCGACAGCGGCTTAAAAATAGAGCATATTTCGACTATCGAAAACGAGGTTGAGAAATACAGAAACGACCCGTTAAACCACGGGCGCATATCATTCCGCCTGTTTAACGAAATAGCAAATTCGGGTTTGTGGGCAATTAAAAACTCACACAAACTAAAAAACCCAACTCTAATACTTCACGGAACCGATGACAAAATAACATCGGCACAAGCCTCGAAACAGGCCGCCGAAAACAACAAAGAAAAAATTGAACTGATTGAATGGGACAAATGTTACCACGAACTGCACAACGATATAAAAAGGCAAGAGGTTGCCCAAGCAGTAATCGACTGGATAAATAAACATTTATAAAAATGGAGAAATTCCGCACAATATTTGAAATACCCGAAAGCCCGACAAAAATTGATTACCAAAGCAATATTATCTCGCTTGGCTCGTGCTTTTCTGAAAATATAGGCGAAAAGCTCACATATTACAAATTTGCTGCAACAATAAACCCGTTTGGCATTTTATATAACCCCGAATCAATTGCAAATTCAATTGAATTTTTAATAAAAAACAGACTATTCTCCGAGTCTGATTTGTTTGAGCACCACGGGGTTTGGAACAGTTTTTACCACCACAGCCGATTTTCGGGTACCGACAAAAAAAATGTTTTAGATAAAATAAACAGTTCAATAAAACAGGGGCATGCACAACTCAAAAAAGCCGATTTTTTACTGATAACCTTTGGCACAGCATGGGTTTACGATTATAAAAGCACAGGCAAAACTGTTTCAAATTGCCATAAAATCCCTGCAAAAGAGTTTAACCGCCGCAAACTTACGGTTAACAGCATTGTTAAAAAGTACAAAACCATTTTAAAAACACTGCAAAAGCTAAACCCAAAGCTAAATATTGTTTTTACGGTTAGCCCCGTAAGACATTTAAAAGATGGCGCCGTACAAAACCAGCTTAGCAAAGCCACCCTAATTATGGCTATCAATGAATTAATTGATGAGGTTGGAAACACAAGCTACTTTCCGTCGTACGAAATTATGACAGACGATTTACGCGATTACCGCTTTTACAACGCCGACATGGTTCACCCATCGCCCACGGCAGTAAACTATATTTGGGATAAATTTAAAAAGTGCTATATAAACCCAAATACCGCATCAACAATAAAAAGTATCGAAAACATAAAAAAAGCCGTAAGCCATAGGCCTTTTCAGCCACAATCGGATTCGCATAAAAAATTTTTAAAGGCAACCCTTTCGGCTATCGAAAAACTTGAAACGAAATACCCCAAAATGGATTTTAAAACCGAAAAGGCAGTATTGAAAACGATACCATAAGGGCAATTAAGTTTGATGAAGAG
>CAYQPP010000295.1:0-4572 GCA_964419235.1 uncultured Bacteroidales bacterium | reverse complement strand
TAGAATATTTTATATTGCATAAAATTTTAAGGTTGTATCCATCGCATTGTACAGAATTGCCTGCTTTGGCAGCTTTTTATAATACATTTAAAATAGAGCAGTTGAAAACCGGTAAAATTTTGACTTTTTAAAAATTGTATAAATAGTTTAGGTTTATGGATAAAATGCTAAAAACATCGGAGGCCGTTGATTTACTTCAGGTAATGTTCGATTTGTGTTTAAAGCGCAAAACGGCGGTACTCGAAAAAATGGAGATAACCGAAACCGAATATAATTTTTTTATGTGCATCGACCGATGCAACGAGATGAACATAATGCAAATTGCCGAATTGTTAAAACTACCACAGGCGCGCATAAGCCGCATGACCGATAAATTTATAAAAAAACTATATATAAAACGCAAGGCACAAAAGGGCGACCACCGTTCTGTTAAATTGGTACTTACCGAAAAAGGCAAAGAGATGCATGAGTATGCAATTGAGAATAAGTGCATTGGCGAAACACGTATTAAAAATATACTTAAAGAGGAAAAGTATGAGGAGTTCAAAACCTTGCTGCGTCAATTGATTGACAACTATTCGCAAACATTTTAAACTTGAACATTTTTTAATTGTATTTGTATTTACTGTGCAATTTTGCACCATTTAATAATACAGATATGATTATAAAAAAAGTTACCGAAACCCCAATAATCGAAACCCCGCATAAATTAGATGTCCGAAGGCTCTACGATAAAGACTCGGCACAAGTGGCACACATTAAGTTTGAGGCCGGCGAAAGTTTAAAACCGCACATTACACCTGTTGATGTGTTTTTTTATGTGCTTGAGGGCTCGCTTGATATTTTGGTAGGCGAAGAGAAAATAACGGTCGGGTCCGATTCGCTTGTTGAGAGTCCCAAAAATATTGTACACTGTTTATATAACAACAGCAATAAAGTTGCAAGGGTTCTTGTTGTAAAAGCGCCTAAGCCAACCTCAAGCACAAAACTGCTTTAAGAATTTTCTTTATTAATGTTTTTATGAAACGATAACACCGCACTCATGATGGTAATTTTAACCGCTCGGAGGGCGGTGTTATATATAAGATTAAATCCCGAAACAAGTCAGGAACTAACTCTGCAACCGTCATTAAAATCTTCCTAACTTTGCTGCTTTAAGTAGGGTTTGCTAACAAACATAATAAAGCTAAAAAATGCAACCTGTTTATTATAGAGCATCAAAAAACCTTGCATTTATGATTGTTGAAAGGCTTATAACATCAATACGTTTTGTGTTTTTCAGCAAACCCTAAGTACTCAAATCTAACCGGTGCGCATAATATTTTCAAGGGCATCAATATTTAGAATCTCCATTGTACCGTTTTCATCAGAAATAATGCCTTCGCCAATAAAGCCCTTTAAAACCCTTATGGCGCTCATGGTTGACATGCCCGTAAAATCTGCCAAATCTTTTCGCGACAGCGACATATTGAATTTGCGTTTTTTAAAAACATCTTTTGCCAAATAGAGCAAAGCTCGTGCAAGCCTGCCGTTTAATTGCCTGTTGGTTAAATCGTAAAGCTGGTGATAGGCATAGTTTGTGGTTTCGCTCATTTTTTGGATTATCATGGTCGAAAAAACGCCGTTCTCTTTTATCAAGTCGCGTATAATATTAATATTAATAAGGCACAATACCGATTCGTCAACTGCCGACACCGAATAATCAAAGGTGCTTTTTCCGTATAACGACGATAAGCCTATTATTTGCCCTGCCGGAAAAAAGTTGATTATAACATCGTCGTGCCCTGTGCTGCCCTCAATATACTGCTTAACCAACCCTTTTTTAATATACATTACATGCGATGCAAAAGCACCCTGCTTTGCAATTATCTCTTTTCTTTTAAAATGTATCTCAACCTTGCCTTTGTCGGTAATGTTAAGCTCTTTTTTGCTTAAATGCTTAAAGCACTCCGATTTATTGCCGCATAAAGTGCAGTTCGATATTTGGTCAGTATCCATAATCAGTATAAGGAATTATAATATTGCATAAAAATAACTAATTAATTATTGTATAGGGTGCAAAATTTAAAATATCGTTATATGTTATAAAAAAAACACCAAAATTCAATATAATCCATAATTAAAACAGCACCTTTTTTATACATGTTACAATATGGTTTGCAAACAATTATAAACCGATAAGGTTCAAATTGCACTCTTTTTATTATTACTTAATATCTATAAAATAATAGATATACATCTGTTTTTTTGTAACCCTATTATTATATCATTCTTGTTGTCTGTTCTACAAAAATACTTGAAAAAAGTTTTCATACACGTAAATTTGCATTCGAATATTAAAAAAAGCTTATCAATTTGTTCACATAATGGATAAACAAGCATTTGGACATATTATTAAAAAGGAACAATTAGAGAGCCCTAAGGGTTTCTCTAATAACGATTCATTACTGCTTGTTGCCTCAAACCCGTTTCCGGGATTTAAAGGAAAATCAAACAATAAATATTACTATTTGGTACTCGACGGAAAAACAAAGTTTTCTGTTGACGAGTTGATAAGGATAACACAAAAGATTAAGCGTTCGTTTAAAAATATTTTAGACGTTTATCCGTGCGAAATAACTGTTTACAACAAATTTTATACTGCACTGCGCATATATAATCAACAGCTTAAAGATATTGAGCAATTGGTTGGGTTATATAAAATGTATGGCTTGAGTTTTCTTAAAAACCAAACAATAAGCCCATATATCAGCCAGCTTAAGGTAATAAAATTCTTTGAGCTTACCGAAATAAGCAGCGGACTTTATAAAAGCACAAGCGTGCCAAACTTCAAATATATTAAAGTTCAAGAAAAAATTGAGTGGGACGAGTTTGAAACATTGGTTGACTTGGCAAATAAGGAGGAGCTGTTTTCAAACTGCGATTTTGCCATAGCCTGTTTCCATAGCCGCGACGGGTTTGACGATTTTATTAGAATACTGTCGGATAGTTGTACTGTCGATAATTTATTGACTTTCCGTGATTTTATATATAAAACAATTAAAAAACATATTATAAATTAATTTTATAAAAAGATGATGCGATTAAAAAACGGGCTTATCATTTTTATTGTTCTCATGGTGTTTTGGGTTCTGATAAGCAATACACTCCAACCTAATGTGTTGGTAACAGGGGTAATCATATCACTATTTATTAGTGTGTTTATGTGTGGCAGTTGTGGCGTATTCTCCGAAATGAAATTTACGCCAAAAGCTATTGCTTATACATTTATATATTTAATAGTGTTTATTATTGATTTGATAAAATCGAATATTGACGTAACCCGTCGTGTGCTCACACCTTCGTTGCCCATTAATCCGGGTATTGTAGAGGTAAAAACAACCTTAAAGTCGAAATTTGCGCGTATGCTGCTTGCCAATTCGATAACGTTAACACCGGGTACGCTTACGGTTGATGTAAAAGACGACTCGTTCTTTATACACTGGATTGACGTTAAGGATGAAAATATTGAAGCAGCTACAAAAGAGATTGTAAAGAAATTTGAAAAATATCTGGAGGTAATTTATGGTTAACACAATTCTTACCATCGCATTGGCTATCATACTGTTGAGCATAGTCATAACAATAATTAAGTTTGCTATCGGCAAAACTGTTGTCGATAGGGTAATAGCATTTGACATTATGACTATCTCATCATTAGCAATGATAGCAATAATAGCAAAATTTGCTGGTCGTATAATTTATCTTGACATAGCTATTGTATATGGCTTGTTAAGCTTTTTGGCAGTAATAATAATTGCTAAATATTTAGAAAAAAGTTTGTAAACGAATAAAACTGAAAAAATGGATTTAATAGGAGCAATAATAACACTTATGGGGTCATTAGTACTGCTGGTTGCCGCTGTTGGGCTATTACGTATGCCCGATGTATATAACCGTTTACAAGTTGGGACAAAAGCAACAACGCTTGGTACAATCTTTAGTTTAATAGGCTTAACGCTTATTATGCCGAGTTGGGCAGGTAAATTAATACTGCTTATTCTTTTTGTAATGATTACCAACCCTGTATCGTCGCACGTTTTGGCTCGTGCAGCCTACTTTATTAAAATACCTTTTACAAATCGTACCGTGGTTGACAAATTAAAGGTTAGCGACAAGGTGCTAAAGGTTAAGCAAGAAGCTAACGAATAAATAATATTGGATAAAATGTATTTGACTTTTTCCTTTTACAAAAAAAATAAAATATGAACTATTTAATTATAAGCATTTTATTAGGAATTGTTATGTTGGTTATGGCAGGCATTGCCATTTATAACAAAAGTATTGTAGTGGCTATAATCGCCGCAGGGGCATTAAGCTTGTTCGCCTCTGTTTTATATCTGCTGCTTGCTGCGCCCGATGTGGCAATGACCGAGGCTGCCATTGGTAGCGGACTTTCAACCATAATCTTTTTTTATGTGCTCAATAGGATTCGATCTACTGATAATCAAGAAGAAAACGAAACTATTCAATAAAAATATAAACAGATGAAACCAACCATGTTGGAGATAATTATTTTTAGCATACAAGTAA
>CAYQPP010000294.1:0-4586 GCA_964419235.1 uncultured Bacteroidales bacterium | reverse complement strand
TTATCAGGGGGTATTGAACCTTATTAAATAACCCCTCTAAAACATTGTGTTCGCTGTAAGCGAACACAATGTTTTAGAGGGGTTGTGGATTGGTATTCTACAGTTCACCCAATTAAAATTGGGTGTTAATCTCATAAATATTGTATTGAATAAAAGATTTATATCAGTAATTACTGATATTTTACTAGTATTGGATTTATTGAATATATAAAAATATTTGAGTTAACTACCATTAATACAATAAGTTGTTCTGATAATTTTAATTTCATGAAAATGATAACTATATATCAAATACATATAAATTAGCATCTTAATTCAAAGTACGAAACTTCAGTAATTAATATAACCGCTCAAATATTGTGCTTAATAAATCTTTCTTAAACCGTAAATAATTATGCTAAACAATATTCTTTTAAATATTTATCCGCATAATTACCCAATCAACTCTTCCGCCCTTGCAGGGCTAAGTTTCATAAAACTACAATAAAGAAAAATCTTAAATAACCTATTCAAAATTCGAAAAGTATTTCATAAACTGGCTACGTTGGTAAACCCCCGAATCGGGAATCGATTTATAACTCATTAACCCGCGTATATTATCAACCGAGTCAAAGCCACGCTGTTTCATCCACCCTTCAAGTCCGTCAAGCATAATTTTAATTTCGCCCAAACCTTTATTATAAAGCACCGAACATATTTGAACGGCATCGGCTCCGGCCAAAAGCATTTTAATTAGCCCCGCACTACTATGCACCCCTGTTGACGATGCAATATTAATCCCTTTTACCTGATCGGATATTATTGCAGACCACCGCAACGGGAACCTTATATCCGACTCGCTTGAGAATACATTTGATGTAGTCATCTCCATTTTGTCGATATCAATATCGGGCTCATAAAAACGGTTAAACAGCACAACTCCCTTTGCCCCCAAACTTTTAATATTATCAACAACATTAATCATGTTTGTAAAATGATAACTGAGCTTTACCGATACGGGAATATTGGTTTTTTTTACCAACTTTTTAATAATGCTGTAATACTCTTTTTCAATGTCGGAACCCGATTTTTTTCTATCGTCGGGCATTATATAAATATTTATTTCGAGAGCATCTGCTCCGGCATCCTCAAACTGCTTTGAGAAATCAATCCATTTTTTGTCTGAAAAACAATTTACACTCGCAATTACAGGAATTGACACCGCCTGTTTTGCATCTTTAATTAGGCTCAACTGTTTTTCAACGCTATTTGCCGTAACATACCCTTGAAGGTAATCGTAAGCCTCGGCGTTATCTTCTCCTTGGTTGTGGTAATTAGCAGCCTCATAATTTATCTGCTCTTCAAATATCGACTTTAGCACAACGGCGGCAGCACCGTTTTTTTCAGCTTCAATTATTTTATCAACCGAACCGGTTATGCCTGAACTACTGACAATTATAGGATTTTTTAGTGTTAACCCAAGATATTTTGTTTCTAAATTAGCCATAATATTACTATTTGTGTTTTTACAATAACAAATATAAAAATTAAAAGTTGAGAGAAAAGTTACTTTCTAACATAAATTTTTTTTTCAACAAAAAAAAGAGGCTGCTTAAAAAGCCAGCCCCTTTATAATTTACACAGTTATTATGGATAAAAACATAATCAAACCAAATTATGCAACGTGTAAATTAAACCATATTTTTACTTATACTCTTCGCAATGCCAAACAACAAAATCTTTATCTCTTATTTTGCACTCTTTCCTATTATCGCAATTAGTGCACAAACCTGTATATTCGAGCTTTTTCATCTCAACTTCAGGCTTTTCCTTTCTTGTTATGATTAATTTTCTCATAATATATATTTTTAATGATTTGTATTGTTGTAATTGGTTATGACAATAGGAGTGCCAAATGAGTTCAAATATTGGTAATTAATAAAAACCCGAACAAAAAATGGTTTTAACATTTTGAATATATGCGCAATAGCCCACAACAACTTATTTAATTATATTTTTTTTGATTTGAATTAAAAGCAAAACACCTTGTGTAATAGCGAGGAGGTTTTACATACCGAGTAATATTTACTCACTTTTTTGCATCAAAACGGGTTAATAATTAAGAAAAAATATTTACTTAACTTTGACGTATAAAACCATACAACAATAACATGGATAAAAGTTCGCAATCAACAATATTGAATAGTATAAAAGCCTCTCTTAATGAGCGGATAAAAGAGCTTGATTGTTTATATAGCATATCGGAAATATCATACTTAAAGCAGAACAGCAGCTTGCATGAGGTATTTTATGATATTTTAGAAGTATTGCCTAAAGGCTGGCAGTATCCTGAAATTACTTGTGCCAAAATTGTATTAGACGGAAAAGATTTCACAACCTCAAACTACATATCGACACCATTTTGTCAATCGTCGAATATTTCTGTAAATAAAAAAAACAGGGGGTTTATCGAAGTGGCATACTTAAAAAAAACCGCCGAGTTAGACGAAGGCCCGTTTTTAAAAGAGGAACGTAAACTGATTGACAGCATTGGCAAAAAACTATCGCTTATTATTAAAAGGCACGAAGATGTAAAAGAGAAAAAAACCCTTGAAAGCAAGCTGATACATGCCGACAGACTTGTTACCATTGGCGAGTTGACAGCAGGCATTGCGCATGAATTGAATGAACCTTTAGGAAGCATCCTCGGTTTTGCACAACTGATACAATCAGAAAACGACCTTCCAAAATCTGTAATAAACGATTTAGACAAAATAATAAGCGCCTGCATACATGCACGGCAGGTTATCAGAAAATTAAAAACTTTTTCAAGATATCAAGAGGAGCCAACCGAACAGGTAAACCTAAACACGATTATAAATGATGGTTTATATTTTTTAGAATCGAGGTGCAAAAAGGAGAATGTTGAAATTGTTAAAATCTTGAAAAAAGATTTGCCGCTTATAAAAGCAAACCCCGTGCAGATACACCAAGTCATAATAAATTTATGCGTAAATGCAATTCAGGCTATGCCTTCCGGCGGAAACCTGATTATGCAGACTTATTCAGACAATAAAAAAGCAACACTTGTAATACAAGATACCGGTATTGGAATTTCAGAAGACAATATGCCCAAGATATTCGACCCTTTTTTTACAATGAAAGACTCAGAAACAAATACAGGGCTTGGGCTTTCGGTTGTACACGGTATTGTCAAAGCTTTTAACGGCGAAATTAAATTAGAGAGCAAGCTTGGCGTGGGCACACGCTTTGAGATTAGTTTTCCTAAATTAAACAAGAATGACTAAAAAATATCAAATTTTAGTGGTTGACGATTCCGATAATATGCTGGAGATTATACGGCGTAATTTATCGAACAAAGGGTACGTGGTTTATACGGTAACAAATGTTATCGATGCCATATCGTTTTTAGAAGGGGTATCGTTAGACTTGGTTATTACCGATCTTAAAATGCCAAATATCGACGGTTTGGAATTGGTGCGCCACGTAAGAGAAAACTACAAAAATACCGAAGTGCTTGTAATTACAGGGCATCCGTCAATTGAAAATGCTATTAAATCGGTAAAGCTCGGGGCTGATGAATATTTAATAAAATCGTTTACAACCACAGAACTGCTTGAAGCTGTTGCGCGGGCGTTAAAAAAACAGGCCGACAGGATGCTCGTTAATAGCGAAACACCTAAAGAACAAAAACTGTCAACCGGAATAATTGGCGGCTCAACTGAAATAATCAAGGTTTTTAAGGCAATATCAAAAGCCTCAAAACTAAAAGCCACAATACTTTTAACAGGCGAAACCGGTACAGGAAAAGAGCTGGTGGCAAGGGCCATACATTATAACAGCATAGAGACATCGTCGCCGTTTATTGCCGTAAACTGCGGGGGAATCCCCGAAAGCCTGCTCGAAAGCGAACTATTTGGGTATATTAAAGGCGCTTTTACAGGCGCAAACGAAACTCGCGGCGGTTTTTTTCAGGCTGCCGACGGCGGAACCATCTTTTTAGATGAAATAAGCAACACATCGTTATCAATGCAAGCAAAATTATTGAGGGTGCTTCAGGAAAAAGAGGTAAATATGATTGGGGCAAACAAATCACAAAAAATTGATTTAAGGATAATTACCGCCACAAATGTTGATTTAAAATCGTTGGTAGAGAAAGGGGTGTTCCGCGAAGACCTTTATTACAGGTTAAATATTATTCCTATAAATATTCCGCCACTTAGAGAGCGCAAAGATGATATACCTTTGTTAATGAACCACTTTGCAAAAAAATATGCTTGCGAAACAGGTAAACATGTCCTGCAATTTACCGACGGTGTTATAAAAATATTTAGGAACTATTATTGGCCCGGTAATGTTCGCGAACTTGAAAATACAATTTATCGCTTGGTGGCAATGAGCGACGAGCCCATTATTGATTTGCCCGATTTGCCTATTTCAATGCGGCATACTGTACAAAATAAAAAAAACGTAAACAGAACGCTGCTTGAAATTGAAATAGAACACATTACAAATGTACTGGCATCTGTTGACGGCAATAAAACAAAGGCTGCCAAAATTTTGGGGATTGACAGGAAAACATTGCT
>CAYQPP010000293.1:0-4611 GCA_964419235.1 uncultured Bacteroidales bacterium | reverse complement strand
AGAAAAAACATAAATAACATGTTTCCGTTTTCCGTTCTCCGTTCCCAAATATCTATTCTTCCACAAAAAATAGTCCACGAATTACACTAATTAACACTAATTAAAGAAAAACCGCAGAGGGCGCAGAGGATCGCAGAGAAAAAACTCAACCTCAACCTCAACCTCAACCTCAACCTCAATCTTAAATATCTAAAATCTATGCTCTTCAATAAAACAAATATCTGCGAATTACTGTTTTCATTATCCGTTTATCTATTGGCGTTTAAGCCTTGTTTCATAGGTAATTATCAAAATCATATTTAAAATAGCTGCCACGCCGTAGCTTACCAGCTCAATTATTACGTAAGCCCACAAAAACGACTCTATTGAAGAAAACGGAATATAGTTTAATAAAAGTATCAATATAAAATAAAATGTTTGCCAAATTGATAGTATCCCAATTTTTTCGAAAGCTGTAAACAGGATATTAAAAGGCGATACCACAAATTTTAGTGCAAAAGCCCATACCAAAATTGATGCATACACACCTGAACTTGCCCATTGATTGCCAAAAACAAATTGGAAAAGCTGCACACCAAAGAACTTTATTACTATACCAAATACAATTGCAAACAGCATTAGCGGTATAAAAACACCCATAGCCTCACTCACAATGCTTTTTTTTTGGTTTCGGTATTCGGCAAACCTCTGCAATAAAACCTGCGACAACGAAGCTGTAATTAAAGACAACGGGATAATCAATACCATACGCGCCAAATCGAAAAAGCCTGTAACCTGTTCGCTAAACTGCCTGTTTATAATTATAATTGGCAAAAGCAGGCTTAAGGCATTCATTAATGATGGCACCCCGCTTTTTAGAGGAAAACTTTTATACCGTTTTGCCGCATTTTTTAATTCATCAATATTAATGCTAAAGTTAAAAGCATCCCTGTTTTTAAAAACCGTTCTAACTATTACCGTTAACTGTCCTACCATATCGCCTGCAAACAGCCCGAACGAACGGTTGGCTATACCAAACAAAAACTGCACAAACCCTTCTGACAAACGACGAAATAATTTGTTTGAAGCTGAAAGCTTGAAGCTTTTAATTCGGATAAGGTAAAAATTTAAAGACTGAGATATACTAAATATAAGTATTGATAAAGGAATAAAATAGAGCCAATTTTTATATTTAACAGGAAAATTGATTGCCGATACAATGGGGTTATCAAACAGATAAAAGGCAACAAGTAATATAACGAAGGTAATTAGCGATAAAAATACCGAAAGCTTCAGCACATTTAGTCCGGTTGGGTTGTCTTTTGGCAATATAATGACCTGCTCGTAACGAAGCGACGATATTGTGGCTATAATGCCAACCATACTCATATACACCGCAAATGCGCCAAAATCGGCAGGCGAATATACCCTGCGCAAAACTACCTGAAAACCAATTACAACCAATTGTGCCAAAGCTGTCCCCGAAACAAGTATGCCCAAGTTTTTTGCTATCGCTTTTTTTTGTGTTTTTTTGAACAAGTCCATTAATAAAAAATAAAGTTTCTATTTGCAATAGAAACTATTCACTAAAAGTTTGCATTTAAAATAGATACTTTACGCACATTTCTTCTATTACAAATAGAAACTTTTATATTAAACTGGTAAAATTTCATTACTGAAAAGATTAAATCTTCTTAAGGTTCAAGGTTTTAATTATTGTATCTACTACCCTATTTTTTTGTTCATCGGTAAGGTTTGAGCCCGACGGCAGGCATAACCCGTTTTCAAACAGGCTTTCAGAAGTCCCATCGATATAAACCGGATAATCGGCAAATATAGGCTGCATATGCATTGGCTTCCATAATGGGCGGCTCTCGATATCATTCCCCTCTAAAGCCAAACGGATATGTTCGCGCGTTACACCATTGGTTTGTTCGGGATCAATTACAATGGTTGTAAGCCAAAAGTTTGAGAAAACCCCCGGGCGTTCACGCAAAAAGCTAATCCCTTTTGTTTTTCCCAAGCTCGTAAAATAAAAATCATGGTTTGCCCTACGCTGCTTAACCCGTGCATCAATAACCTCCAACTGCCCCCTGCCAATACCGGCAACAATATTACTCATTCTGTAATTATACCCGATTTTTGAGTGCTGGTAATGCGGCCCCGGGTCTTTAGCCTGCGTTGCCAAAAATTTTGCTTCAACAATATATTCACGGTTTTTTGATATTAGCGCACCGCCGCCGCTTGTGGTAATAATTTTATTTCCGTTAAACGATATTATTGACAAATCGCCAAGCGTGCCGCACCTTTGGTCTTGATATTCGCTACCCAGAGCCTCGGCAGCATCTTCAATAATTGGGATATTATAATTATCGGCGATTTTGCGGATAGGCTTCATTTTGGCAGGCATTCCGTAAAGGTGGACTATTATAATTGCTTTAGGCTTTTTGCCTAACTTAATCCTATCTTTTATTGCCTGCTCCAACAATTCGGGGTTCATATTCCACGAATCTAAATCGCTGTCAACAAATATTGGCGTGGCCCCCTGATAAACAATAGGATTAACACAGGCTGCGAATGTAAAAGACGGTGCAATTACCTCATCGCCTGCCTTAATGCCAAGCACAATTAATGCCATATGTATTGCCGACGTTCCCGATGTTAACATTGCCACGTGGGGAATACCAAAATATTTCCCCAACTCATTCTCAAATGCCACAAGGTTAGAGCCTGCAGGAGCTATATAGTTTTCATCAAATGCCAGTTGAATATATTTTTGTTCGTTGCCACTCATGTGCGGTGGCGAAAGCCATATCTTATTTTCCATATACTTTAATAAATTATTATCTATGAATTACCCGCCTACCGCAAAACACACTAATCTGCGAATAAACTTCTATGCAAATTTATCATAGATATAAAATGCATTCGATCCGTATAAAAAATGGTAATATTATATGTTTTGTTTACATCTAATGATGATAGGCTTGTACCCATAACACTATTTTTTATTAGACCTCCCCTACAATTTATTCAATTTCAGTAAAACATATTATACATTGTACCGGCAAAGTTACTTAAAAAAAGCTAATGCGACTACAAAAACTTATCTTCGTGCATACTGCTACCCATGGCTGTTAATGCTATTATCTTTAAATCTAACCAAAGCGACCATTTTTCCATATACTTTTTGTTTACCACAACTTTATCAGGAAAAACAACGGTATCGTTATACTCTTGTGGGTTTTTCTGTTTTGCCAACAATACCTCCTCGTGCATATATTTTAACGATGCCGCACCAGTAAGCCCCGGTTTTAATTGCAAGATTACCCTGTCGCCACCCTTAAGATTATCAGCATATCCGGGCACGTCAGGCCTTGGACCAACAAAACTCATATCGCCGCGGATAATATTCCACAACTCAGGAAGTTCATCTATTTTATATTTGCGCATAAACTTGCCAAACCATGTAACACGGTGCTGCTCTTGTGCCGCTACGGTGGTATCTGATTTTATCTTTTTCATACTGCGGAATTTGTGCAGCTTAAACGGCTTGCCGTTTTGCCCAATGCGTGTTTGCGTATAAACCACCGGCGAGCCCATGGTAAAACCACCAACCACAATTACAAGAAGGAGCAACGGCATTAAAAACACTATTGAAACAGTTGCCAAAAAGTAATCAAAAATCTCTTTAATAAACTTGCTGCCGGGCTTACTTAAATTAGGCACAAACTTAAGCTCGCTAATCTCTTGGTACCTAACCAAAAACGATAGCGAGAACAGAAACAGAAATATAGGTACACTAAACAGGCTGTTTCCGCTAAAAAATATAAAAAGGGTGCACACAAAAAGCATCATGGAAAATAGCGGATGCTTTTTAAAATAGAGCACGCTATAATAAAACGAAACAAACAGGAAGAACAGAATAAAAACAGCACCCAAAACTCCCGAATACAGCAAACCCGACAAAACAGGGTTGTGCGGGTAATCTAAATGGTTGTTGTCGCCATAAAACTCTTTTCCGAAGGCTTGCAGATAGTTAAACCCTCCACCAAATATTTTATTTGCCAAACCTTGGTTTTTAAAATATTCAATGGCAAATTCCCATTTCTCGAACTGGTATATATTATTGGGAAAACATGATGATGTTATCAATTCGATTTCGGCGTCAGCCCCCAAATAGTTTTTAACCCACTTATTGGCAATAACACGGTTGGTTTGCAAAGTATATAATATATATACAAAAAACAGTATCAGAAAAAATGTTACCAGCCTGAGGTTTTTTGCCAATGCAATGTTGCCATGTTTATTAAACACACTATAAAACTGTACTATTATAAGCGACAACAACAACAAGCCCAGCAGCAACACAGAACGCATTGAGTATGAGAATATAATATTGACGATTAGTATTGATATAAGCAAAAATGTGATGAGCATATGCTTGCGATTGCCGCTTTTTGATGCCCTCGGGTACAACCCCACAATGCCAAGCAGTGAGTATAGGGCATAAAAATTCTTGTCGGCGTTTATGGCTGTCCCCCACGGCATATCAATGGGTAGCCCTATACCTGATATTTGAAGTATGTGTTTTGTTATTCCCAATAATGCCACAAAAACAGATGTTACCCA
>CAYQPP010000292.1:0-4620 GCA_964419235.1 uncultured Bacteroidales bacterium | reverse complement strand
TACGCGGTCTTTTACAAATGGCCCCCTATCGTTAATAACTACCGTAATGGTTTTTTTATTGTTCATATTGGTAACCTTAACCTTTGTGCCAAAAGGGAATGTACGGTGTGCGGCCGTCATTTTGTTTTGGTCAAAAATATCGCCGCTTGCCGTAACACGCCCGTCAAATTTATCGGCGTAAAACGATGCCAGCCCTATTTCGGTTATTTGTGCTGCCGATTGTAGTGCAATCATTAAAAAGGTAATTGCTATTATTGTGGGTTTTAAGCTTCTCATAAGGATATAGTTTTGTAGTTAATCGTTTTTTTCTGTTTTGCTTGTTGCGTAATTATTAATGCTGCAATTTATATGTTTAACCTGCAACCTGCAATATTTTATTAGTATTACCTTAATTCTGCAACTGTCAGAGTTATATATTTATTAAACCACCAATTATTATAAATCTTTTAATAAGTCCTCTTTTTTAGGGTAAAAACGTTCATAATCTTGACTGTTTTCCGATAATTCCAAATCTTTTTTAAAACCAAGACGGGCATTTCTGATGCTTATATTTAGTTCGAAACCAATCAATAACACAAACGAGTTTATCTCTAACCAAATTAAAAGGGCTAAAAGCGTTCCTATTGAGCCATACAATTTATTGTAACGTGCAAAGTGCCCGAGGTAATACGAAAATGCCAGCGAGCTTATAACAATAAGCAGCGTTGCCATTACCGAGCCGGGCGACAAAAAACTATATTTACTCCTTTTTGACGGGGCATAATAGTAAACAAACGATATGGAGAATAGTATAAATGCCAGTATTGTTAACCATTGCCCTGAGATAAACAGTACCTGCGAAAAATTGTTGTGTATAATATTTTGGGTATCAAGGTATTTTAAAATATGTTTGCCAAAAATTATTAATCCTGTTGCAACGGTTGTTAAAAAAAACAGTATAAAAACCAACAAAACTGCCACTAAACGCATACTTAACCATTTACGGTTTTCAAAGGCATTTGCCGATGCGTTAAAGGCTGCTATCATTGCCGATATACCATTGGTACTGAATATTATTGCTGCAAGAAAGCCGAACGAGAGCAGGCTGCCCCGTTTATTTGTTGTTATATCAACAATTGTATTTTCAATGGCTTGAAAAGTATTTGATGGCAATACTTGTTCAATTAGCTGTATCAGCTCAATTTGGAAGTTTGGTAACGGTATAAATGGTATTAGCGTAAAAATGAAAATTATACTTGGAAAAAGAGCCATAAAAAAGCTAAATGAAATTGCTGAAGCCCTTACTCCAATTGCCCCGTTGGCTATACCATTAATATAAAAAACCCCAACATCGTATATAGGCACTTTTTTAAGGCCTGGCAACGAGATGCTTTTTGCTGTTGTAATAATTCTATGGTATGTTTTTTTTAACCAGTAAGGGGTTTTTGTTTTTGGCATCTCAAATTGCTTTTAAGCTCAAATCTAAACTTTTTATTTGATGTGTTAAAGCCCCAACCGAAATATAATCGACGCCACACTCGGCATATTCGCGCAGTGTTTGTTTTGTGATGCCTCCCGACGATTCGGTTTCGAACTTGCCGCCGATTAACTCAACGGCTCTTTTTGTGTCTTTTACCGTAAAGTTATCAATCATTATTCTGTGGATGCCGCCTACGTTCATAATTTCGGCAATTTCATCGAAGTTGCGGGCCTCGACTTCAATTTTCAGGTTTTTGTTGTTCTCTTGCAAATATTTTTTAGTACTCTCTATTGCTTGTTTAATCCCGCCTGCAAAGTCAATATGGTTATCTTTTATCATAATCATATCATATAATCCCATGCGGTGGTTTTCGCCCCCCCCGAGTTTTACCGCCATTTTTTCAAACAGGCGCATTCCCGGGGTTGTTTTTCTGGTATCCAGTATTTTGGTGTTTAAGCCTTCAACAATTTTTACATATTCGTTGGTTTGCGTAGCAATGCCGCTCATGCGCTGCATAAAGTTTAAAACCAATCGTTCTGTTTGCAGTATCGACAGCTCATTTCCTTGCACCTCAAAAACCAAATCGCCTTTTTTTATGTGCGAGCCGTCTGTAATAAATGTATTTACCTCTAATGCAGGGTCAAATATTCTGTAAACCATTTTTGCTACTTTAACGCCGGCCAAAATACCGTCTTGTTTTGCAAATAGTTGCGCTTTGCCCATATGTGTTTTGGGTATGCAACTAAGCGATGTGTGGTCGCCATCTCCAATATCTTCTGTTAAAGCTAATTGTATAAATTCCCTTATGTAGTTTTCGGTATTCATTTTTCAATTCTTATTTGGTAAATTAATAGTTTGTTTCCGGAGTATTTTGTAAGGTAGCATACCCTGAAATTCTCGTTTGCAGTACGCATTTTGCCAACAATTAAATTGCTGCCGTTGTTATAGTTTTCGGTAATAATATAAAACGACCGAGGATGGTTAAGCTTAAAAAACTCTTTTAATATATAGTAGGCTTGGGTACTGCTGTAAATGCCAGCCTCGTTTGGTAGGGTAATATCAACTTTGGTGTTAAATAAAAGCGATAGTTGTTGAATATCGCCGCTGTTAAAAGCTTTTTTAATTGTTTGGTATGCGGTGGTATCGGTTGTGTTTTGCGAGTAGGCAAAATTCACAATAAATAATAAGGCTATTAACCAAGTAACGAATAGTTTGTTTTTGTTTGAAAACATTTTAATTTCTATTTTTTCATGCAATAGTACAAATTTAGTCAGAAATAAAAATTAACAAAATATTGCTGATGTTTTGATGCTTAAATTATGTAATTTGCCATAAAGCTAATAATTTTACCGGTAAACAAACAAATAGCTGTTATACAAAAATATAATATGCTTATCCGTTCATTTGTCTAAAGTTTGAAAACTTGAGGCTGAAAGCCTCTAAAGCATTAGTACAGGGCAACGCCCTGTGTTTAATGTAGTTTTGTGAAACTTAGCCCTGTAAGGGCGGAAGAGTTGATTGGATAATTATGCGTATAAACATTAAATATAATATTTTATGAAGGCATTATTGCTTGTAATTGGCAAAACCGATGAGGCTTATATAGTTGAGGGCATTAATAAATATGTAAAGCGCATAGTAAAATATATGCCTTTTGATATTGAGGTAATTGCCGATTTAAAGAATACTAAAAATATGCAGCAACTTCAACAAAAAGATAAAGAGGGCGAATTGATTTTAAAAAGGCTGCAATCTGGCGATTTTGTTGTGCTGCTTGACGAAAAGGGAAAAATGCATAGTTCAACAGAATTTGCAAAGTGGTTAAATGGTGTTTTCGTGTCGGGTTATAAGCGCATAGTTTTTGTTGTTGGTGGGCCTTATGGTTTTAGTAATAAGGTTTATGCAAAGTGCAACAGTAAAATCTCAATCTCAAAAATGACTTTCTCGCATCAAATGGTGCGGTTAATATTTGTTGAACAGTTTTACAGGGCGCACACTATTTTAAAGGGCGAGCCCTATCATCATGATTGATTTTAGTAAATGAACCCCGATGATTTATATGTTTTTTACGTGTGTGTTAGGTTTCATGCCAAAACGACATTTAAGTTTCATATAATTTTGAAGTTTCATAATCAAAAAAAAACTACTTTTGGGTTATTGTGAAATTTAAAGTGGTCGAATTTGACCACTTTGGAAAATGTTGATTATGAGTAAAATGAAAAACATTGATATAGAAAATACACTTATTTCAATTACGAAGATAGAAGATGAGGATTATATTTGCTTAACCGATATGGCAAAAGCAAAACAAGGAGATAATAGAGCTGCGGATATTATAAAAAATTGGATTAGAACAAGAATTACAATTGAATTTCTTGGAACATGGGAATCTATGTATAATCCGAATTTTAAAGTGGCTGAATTTGACCATTTTAAAAGTGAGGCAGGTTTACCAACTTTTGTCTTAAGTGCAAAACAATGGATTGAAAAAACAGGAGCTATAGGAATTGTTTCGAAATCAGGTAGATACGGTGGAACTTATGCCCATCGAGATATTGCATTTGAATTTGGAGCAGCAATTAGTCCAACTTTCAAACTCTATTTGATAAAAGAATATCAACGTTATAAAGAGATTGAAAGTAACCAGTATAACCTTGAATGGGATGTGAAAAGATTATTAAGCAAAGCTAACTATCATATTCAGACTGATGCTGTACAAAAACACATTCTACCTGAAAAGAATTATACTAAAGATAAAGAATGGTTGATTTATGCAGAAGAAGCTGATTTATTAAATGTTGCATTATTTAACTGTACGGCAAAGGATTGGAGAATACTAAATCCCGAACATGCAAATAGAGATTTGAATATCAGAGATTTTGCAAGTATTAATGAGTTAGCAGTTTTATCGAATATTGAGAGTTTTAATGCAGAATTGATTAAAAAAGGAATTGAGAAAACAGATAGATTTAACCAATTATGTGAAATTGTAAATTATCAATTGGAGATTTTAAACAAAAAAAATGCTTTAAAAGCAATGAAAAAATTTGCTGATGATATTTATATAAAACAGCAGAAGAAAATTGATGAATAAAGCACGAAAACCTAACAGTATGCATACGAAATGCGGGTAAATAGGGACTTGTTATATACCTTCAATT
>CAYQPP010000291.1:0-4652 GCA_964419235.1 uncultured Bacteroidales bacterium | reverse complement strand
CCATTCATTTGATATGAGTAAGATGATATTCCTGCAATACTAATACCATTACCTATTTCATTGTTTGCTATTAAACCTGTTAAATTTAACCCATTACATATTGAGTTGTCAGAAGCCACAATACCTAAACTAAATCCATTTATATTTTTAGCAGAAGATTTTAATGAAAAATTAACACCATTTAATGTATCACAATTATTATCCCATAGATTTAATCTTAATCCATTGTTATTCTTTGAATTTCCAAAACAAATACCATTTTGCCTATATCCAATTGTCAAATGATTATTTTGAGAAAAGGATAAAAACGAATTAAGCACTATAATAATTATAACTATTTTCTTCATCATATTTGCAGGTAACTTTTAAATAAACAAAACCTATTACCTGTTCCAAAGCCTCGGTAAAAGTCAATACAGTCGGCAAGCTTGCGGTTTTTGAGTCAATAATAAAAATAGCGTTGTTTTTTACCGCCGTCAATTCAGAATACCCCTCCCAAATATTTTTTTCATTGTCTCCCATACCCCCCATTGTTGCAATAATAATTATATCGGGGTTTCGTTGCAAAACGCTCTCTCTTGTTACCGTGCCTTTGGTTAAATCGGCAAAAATATTTTTGCATCCTGCAAGTGTAATATAATCATTCATAAAAGTATTGGGAATAACCGTAAAGATAGGCTTTGCCCCTATCTGAAAAAAGAGCGTCAAACTATCATGCCGTACAACAATTGTATTGATTAAGCTGTCAACCCTGCTTTTCGATTTATTGACAATATCCTGTGCCAAGCCTGCCTTGCCAACCAGCTTGCCAACCTCAATAAAATGGTTGCATATTTCGCCATACGAGTGCATTTTTTCAAGCATATGCACTTTTATATTGTTGCTTTTTAAAGCGTTAATATCATTTTGTTTGGTTAATCCCGATGCAAATACAATATCAGGCTTTAAAAGCAGAACTTTTTCAATATTTACATCAATAACCGAACCCACAATAAGGCTTTTATTGGTTGCCGAAACTATGCAATACGATGTTGCGCCTACTATGCACTCCTCCATACCCAAATCCACAAGCTCTTGTGTAACCGATGGTACAAGCGATATTATCCTTATTCCGCTTTTATTTTTTTCACTATTTTTATTTGGCAGATTATTACATGATGCAAAAACCAGCACTATAATAATAAATGATAATATCCTATTCATAATAATTTTATTTATTAAGGTAAGCCTAAGCATAATTGTTTATAAAATGGTAACAAGCCAACAAAAATAGCAATTAATAGTTTTATTTATTAAAAATTATCATTTCCTTTGTTCGGTAAATAACGAACGGCAATGCTAAAAATAGATAAAATAACAGACGAACAACGCAAAATGGCACGGTATGCCAAAGCAATGGGGCACCCCATACGCATGTATGTTTTAGAATTGCTTGCCAAACAAAGCTGTTGTTATAGCGGCGACCTTACCGATGAGCTGCCGATAGCAAAATCAACCTTATCGCAGCATTTAAAAGAGCTAAAAGATGCAGGGCTGATTCAGGGCGAGATTGAAGCCCCAAAAATCAGATACTGCATAAACCGAAAAAATTGGGAAGAGGCTTTAAAACTGTTTAATACATTCTTAAAATATTAAAAAAATTTATCAATAATGTTCGTAGTTTTGCGAATAACGAATTAAATATAAAAAATGGATTATAAAAATTTAAAACCTGCAAACATGGAGATAAAAGTCTTAGGCACAGGATGCTCAAAATGCAAAACACTTGAAAAACTGACTTATCAAGCTGTTGATGAATTGGGTATTACCGCCGACATTACAAAAGTTGAGGATATTGTTGAGATAATGCAGTTTGGCGTTATGTCAACACCGGCATTGGTAATTAACGACAAGGTTGTTTTAAAAGGCAAAGTACCGTCAATAAATGATTTAAAACAATTAATATCAAACTAACCTGATTAATTCATATAATTAATCATTTGGTTAACAGCTTATTACCTGCCTTACCGTACAACTGTGGCAAGCAGGTAAAACCACAAGTGTATGATTTAACGTATTTATATTCAATAACATAATAATTAATCCCCTGCATTATGCAGACTAAATATTAACACTCAAACACAATTAAATTATGAAAAAACTATTTATCGTATTAAGCTTGGTTATTATTGCAGGTATTGCAACCTTATCGGCTCAAAATGCCGAAACAAAACAGCAAAAAACCGACGTAAAAGTTTATTATTTCCATTTAACCCACCGATGTGCGACATGTCAGGCGGTTGAGGCGGTTGCCAAAGAGTCATTAAATGATTTATATGGCAATAAAGTTTTATTTGAATCAATTAACATCGAAAATGAAGAGGACAACCCTTTAATAAAAAAATACAAGGTAAGCGGACAAACATTGCTTATTATAAAAGGCGATAAGGTTGTTGATTTAACAAACCAAGCCTTTATGAACGCACGCACAAACCCCGATAAGTATAAAGCTAAAATAAAATCGACAATTGACCCGATTATTTAATCAAAATAATTCCTTGAGGCTTTGCCTCGGGGATAGTCAACTTTAAGAATTTTCTTTATTATTTCTTTTATACTTATCCGCTTGTTTGCCCAAAGTTTAAAAACTTTAGGCTAAAAGCCTCTAAAACATTAGTACAGGGCAACGCCACATTTGTTTAATGTAGTTTTTTGTGAAACTCAGCCCTGTAATGGCTGAAGAGTTGATTGGGTAAGTATGAAAATAAGCATTAATTTTTTTTAAGCAGTAAGGTAGAATTAACTATGGAGGTATTACAAAACTTTTTTGAGTCGTCGCAAATACCCGTGCTGTCGGCATTTTTTTTAGGACTAATGACAGCTATAAGTCCATGCCCTTTGGCAACCAACATCACCGCTATCGGCTTTATAAGCAAAGATATTGAAAGCCGGCGCAAGGTTTTTGTCAACGGCTTGGTTTATACATTGGGGCGCGCCGTATCATACACGGCAATAGGCCTGCTGTTTTTTTTCGGCGCAAGCCAATTTGAGTTTTCAAGCATATTGCAAGTATGGGGCGAAAAAATATTAGGCCCTTTGCTAATAATTATCGGGTTGTTTATGCTGGGTGTTATAAACCTAAAAATTCCGGGTATAGGCTCATTAACCGAAAAAATGGAGGATAAAAAAAACAGCGGGTTTTGGGGCGTTTTATTGCTTGGGATAGTATTCGCATTGGCTTTTTGCCCTTACAGCGGGGTGCTATATTTCGGCATGCTAATTCCTATGACAATAAGTAGCGCAAGCGGTTTGTACCTGCCTATTGTTTTTGCCTTTGCAACCGGAATACCCGTTATAGTTTTTGCATGGCTTATAGCCTTTAGCATCGGCTCAATAGGCAGCCTGTACAATAAAATCAAAATATTCGAAAAATGGTTTCGCCGGATAATTGCAGCCCTTTTTATTATTGTTGGGGTGTATCAAATTTATATGGTGTATGTCGGGTAATTATTAATTGCGCACAATCGAAATAACTCAACGTTTAAGCGTTTAACAATTTAAAAATGAGAGAAAAAGTAATTGCCATAAACAGAGATATGAACGGGTGGTTTATACCGCTGTTGCTGCTCCCTTTGTGGATACTGTTATATTGGAATTTACAGCACATATCCGATTTTATTATTGATGATGCCTTTGCAATGCAGGCAGGCAGCCACCTTACCGAGACATTGCGGTTCTTTATTTTTGAGGTTCCAAAGGTTATGCTATTGTTGGTTCTAATAATTTTTGGGGTAGGAATACTGCGCAGCTATTTTACCACCGAAAAAACCCGCAAGGTATTAGAGGGCAAATCGCTGTTTACAGGAAATATTTTGGCGGCACTATTGGGTATTGTAACCCCGTTTTGCTCATGCTCGGCAATACCGCTGTTTTTGGGTTTTGTTGAAGCCGGCATCCCTATTGGCGTAACATTTTCGTTTTTAATTGCCGCACCAATGGTAAACGAGGTGGCTTTGGTTCTGCTTGTTGGGCTGTTCGGATGGAAAGTTGCTCTAATTTATGTAACTACAGGGCTAATAATTGCAATATTTTCGGGTTGGTTAATTGGCAAATTCAAGATGGAGAAGTATGTTGCCGACTGGGTTTTCTCGGTTAAATCTAACCAAAACAGCGAGGATGAAGAAAAAATAACTTTTTACGACCGTATTCAAAAAGGCTTTAAATCGGTAAAAGATATTGTTGGCAAAATTTGGGTTTATATAATAATAGGCATTGCCGTGGGCGCCGGCGCACACGGTTACGTACCCGAAGATTTTCTTGGCGCCCTACTCGGAAAAGAGAATTGGTACGGCGTGCCATTGGCAATACTTATAGGCGTGCCAATGTATTCAAATGCCGCAGGCATTATACCAATAGTAAGCGTACTAATTGAAAAAGGCGTTTCGCTCGGTACGGCATTAGCTTTTATGATGTCGGTAATTGCCTTGTCGCTGCCCGAAATTATCATCCTTAAAAAGGTATTAAAATGGCAGCTTATTTTTGCTTTTATAGGAATTGTTGCAACAGGAATAATTATCGTCGGTTATATTTTTAATTATGCAATGTAGGTTTTAATAGTGATTAAAGGTTGAATTTGATATTACATTGTTAAATTGCTAAATTGTTAAATTGTT
>CAYQPP010000290.1:0-4653 GCA_964419235.1 uncultured Bacteroidales bacterium | reverse complement strand
AATGCCGTAAGTTCACTATTTCACAACTCCTACTGCATAAGTCGGGTTAAACTATTAATCCTATATCCGACAAAAAAACTGTAATTTCCTATTTTTGACGATTTTGAAACATAATTCAGTTCATAAACATTTACAAAATTGTTTAACCGAAACCCTCCGAAAAACTTTTTATTATCATAAATAAATCCCATACGGTAATTTAAAGCCAATCCTAAACCGCCTATTGTTTCATTAAGATATTCTCCATCTTTAAGATAAGTATAATTTGACGATTGCAAAACAATTCCCGGTACCAACGAAAACGATATCAAAAAATTCTTTTTTATAACCCAATTGTAAGCATATCCCACAAGCGGACCCACACTAAAATCAATAACATCTTTAATATTACGGTGAACAGTATCATCTCCCCAAATATCCGACGGAATAAAAACGGTATCGTTTTCCACTCCGCCGATTTTCATTACTGCTCCCAATATTAATGAACCGGCACTTTTTTGCTGTTTTTGGTTTAAACTAAATGACGCTTTATATGAAAATTTTTTATTGTTTAATAAATAATACGCCGAAAACCCCACACTTACAGAATATAAATCAGGCAATTGCGGATAAGGCATACCTGCTGTCCACGCTGTATCAACAACTTGCGGAGTGGTAATATAAAAACCTTGGTAATTGGAAAAATAAATATCAAATACAAATTTTTGTAAAAATATATTCATTTGAGCATCCAGCTTTTGTGTTTTTCCGTAGGTATCCCTATCGTATTGCGACGACGGTAAATTAAATGCTATACCAAGAGCCAACCATTTGTATGCAAAACCAAAACCCAAATTCAAATTATTATTAGGCGAAAAACCAATATGTTTTCCCGAAATCTTATCGTCAAAAGAAAATCCTGTAAACTTTTTTTTACTAAATAAAAATAAATGCAATCTATCCGAATAATCGGTAATATAAGTTGTGTCATATTTTACTTTATTGCTTTTACTTTGCCCTGCGGCATTAAAAACAAACAAGAAAAAATATAATATGATAAAATATTTTAACATTCAATTTAATTATTCCAATTCTACAACAGTAATTCCCGCTCCGCCAAACTCTACATGTTCATCTTTAAACTTTTTCACAAGGTCAACAGTTGCCAAATATTCGCGAATAAGATGCCGCAAAATTCCGTTTCCCGTACCATGAAGTATTTTAACCTCGTTTGCTCCAACCATAATAGCTTCGTCAATAAATTCGGTAACCATTTGTAATGCTTCGTCGGCTCGCTTGCCGCGAATATCAAGACCGGGCTTAAATTGCAATCGCCGCTTATTCAACTCATACGACTGTTTAAAATTATTGCCCGATTTTTTTTTCAACAAACTTTTTTTCTCTTGTGCCGACAGATGTTCAAGTTTATTGATACTAACCGTAGTGAGCAAATTGCCAAAAGCAACAATAGCATTTTTTTTTGTAAGTTCCATTATTTCGCCAACAGTTGACTGACCTTTTATTTTCACGGGCATTCCTATTGTAAATTCGCGTTCTCGTTTTACAATTATCTTTTCACTATTGCCTTTGCCATTTATTGCCTGCTCCGATTTTTGTTTTATACGATTTTTACGTTCTTTAATTTTTCTAATTTTCCGTAATATCTTCTCTTCGTCTTCCGATTTTTTTTCAAAAACATCCTCTTTAAATTTATTGAGTTCTTGACGTGCTTTTTTTGTTTTTTCTTTTTCAGCCTGAGCTTCTTTTATTTTTCTTACAGTATTTTCAATAATCTTATTGGCATCGGCAAGTATCTTTTTTGCCTCCTCTTCGGCTTTTTCTTTAATCTCTTTTCTTATACTTTTTGTTTTTTCAAGCTCCTCCTTTTCTTTTTCGAGCAACTCTTCGAGGCGGCGTTCGGTTCGGCGGATATTATCGCGTTTACGCTCCCAATATCGCTTGTCGCGAAGAATTTCACGCAAGTGCTTGTCAAAATTCACGTGTTCTTCTCCTACTTTGCTTTTTGCCTCATCAATAATATCCTGCGGAAGCCCTATTTTATAAGCAATTTCAAAAGCAAAACTACTACCCGGTTTGCCTGTTTCAAGCACAAACAGCGGTTCGAGCTTTTGGGTATCGTAAAGCATTGCTCCGTTTACTATTCCGCCTTGCGACGATGCAAAATGCTTTAAATTAGTGTAATGCGTAGTAATCACTCCAAATGCTTTTGCCTGATTCAACCTGTTGAGAACCGCTTCGGCAATTGCTCCGCCCAGCATTGGTTCGGTTCCTGTTCCAAACTCATCGATAAGAACCAATGTTTCAGCATCGGAGTTTTTTGTAAAATGCTTCATATTAAGCAAATGCGAACTATAAGTACTAAGGTCGTTTTCAATGCTCTGCTCGTCACCTATATCTATAAAAATATTTTTAAAAATACCGACTCTGCTCTCCTTTTCAACGGGAATTAAAATACCGCATTGCAGCATATACTGCAATATTCCCACCGTTTTCAAACATACCGATTTACCTCCCGCATTAGGACCTGAAATAAGTAAAATTCTGTTTTTCTCGCTTAACGTGATATTCAACGGAACAACTTTTCTGTTTTCTTTTTGAAAAGACAAAAAAAGCAACGGATGACGTGCATTTTTCCAATTAAAGCCCGTTTTTTCCAATAAATAAGGCACTACACCGTTTGTTTTTACAGCAAACAGAGCCTTAGCCCGTATAAAATCCATAATACCGAGCATTCCTATGCAATCCTCAAGGTCGTCGGCATAAGGACGAATGGTTTCGGTAAATTCTTTTAATATTTTTACAATTTCGCGTTGTTCTTTTGCTTCGAGTTCCGAAATGGCATTATTAACCTCTACAACAGGAGCAGGCTCCACATAGCAAGTTTTACCTGTTGCCGATTCGTCGTGAATTATTCCGGGAATTTTTCGTTTAAACGATGCAGGCACGGGAATAACCGTTCTACCGTCTCGCACAGCGGGTGTCATTTCAGTGTCAACCCAACCGTCTTTTTTCGCTTTCGCGATAATGGTGCTGAGAAGTTTTGAAACAGACGATTGCTTAACAGCCAACTCTCTGCGAATATCCGCCAATTCGGGCGATGCATTGTCACGTATTTTCCCGTGACTGTTTAAAATACGGTCGATACCGTCAATTACATATTGATGAACAACTACTCTTTTCGTAATTTTTTTAAGATTCGGGTATTTACTTTCCGCTTCTTCCTTTTGAAAAAACCGGACAACAGCTTTTACCGTTTTTATTGTTCGCCTGAGGTCATACAACTCTTTGGTTTCAAGATATGTTCCGTCAATTCGCATTTTAGCAAACGACGGACGTAAGTCGAAATAATTTTCGGCGGGAAATTCCTCCCCCGCATCAAGAATGGTTTTAAATTCGTGTGTTTCGAGCAGTCGGAGTTTAACAGTATCAAAACGAGATGAAAACTGCATATTGTCAACAAGTGATTTACCAATGCTACTTATACAGTTCTCTTTTATCAGTTCTCTTATTTTTGTAAAATCAATTTTATTTTCAAAATTATCGGGAAATATCACGTTTTCTTGTTTTTATTTGCAAAAATAGATTTTATCAAACAGATTTAAATAATAAATAAACTATTTTTGACAAAAATATTTAGTATCAACTGATTAATAAATGTTTAAAACTCACTAACGATGAGATAAAATTTTATGGCACTACAAAACAGTATGTTCCGGCTAACCATAAAAAATAAATTACAAACTAATGAAAATATGGATAATAAATCAAATGTAATAATTTATCAAAATGGTGAAATCGAATTAAAAGTTTCTTTTAATAAAGAAACCGTTTGGCTCAGACAAGATGAAATTGCATTATTGTTTGAAAAAAATAGAACAGTTATTACAAAACACATCAATAGAATTTTAAAAGACAATGAGGTTAAAGAAAAATGTAATGTGCAAAAAATGCACTTTGCAAATTCAGATAAACCTGTAAAACTTTACAGTTTGGATATTATTTTAGCAGTAGGTTACAGAACTAATTCGGCAAAAGCAATAAAATTCAGACAATGGGCAACAAATGTTTTAAAAGATTATATATTAAAAGGGTATGCTATAAATGGAGAACGAATTACTTATCAAAGGTTTAAAAGTTTGGAAGATGATGTATCTGATTTAAAGAATAAAATAAATAAACTTCATAAAGTTGTTGAAAACAATGATATAAAACACAAACAAGGTATTTTCTACGACGGTCAAACGTTTGATGCCTATATCTTTGTTTCTAATCTTATAAAATCAGCAAGAGAATCTATTGTTTTAATTGATAATTATGTGGATGAAACGGTTTTGACTTTATTTAGTAAAAATCAGAAGATAGAAGTAACTATTTTTACTAAAAATATCTCAAATCAGTTAAAATTAGATTTGAAAAAATACAACAATCAGTATAAACCGATAAATATTAAACTATTTGTTTCGGCACACGATAGATTTTTAATAATTGATGAAAAAGAAATTTATCATTTGGGGGCAAGTTTAAAAGATTTGGGTAAAAAATGGTTTGCTTTTTCAAGATTTGATATGAACGCAATAGAAATTTTAAATAAATTAAAGAAATAAACATAAAAAACAAAATAATGAATTTTAAATCATTTATTTTCAGTCCGTT